>NZ_VBVZ01000030.1 GCF_005863185.1 Pseudomonas edaphica | reverse complement strand
GTGCTGGCCTGGCTGCCGCAAGCGCAAAGCTTCAACTACGCCCAATATGTGTTCCCGGACACCTTGCCCTCGCCCTGGACGGTGGTGCGAGCCCTGGTCGAACCCCTTACCGTGCTGTACATGAGCGGCCCCGTGACCCTGACCGATGAAGAAGTGGGCAATGACGCCCTGGCAATGCTGTTCAAGGCCAACGCCACCGCCATGGTCGAATTGGCGGACCGTCAGTCGGTGTCCAATGTGCAGAAACGCTGGGCGACGTTTCGACACACTGGCTGGCAAATCTTCAACGCTGCCCTGCCGTTCATGGGCCGTACCGTCGGAATTGCCGCCTGGGTCTGGCAAATCATGGACGACCTGCAAGCCACCGAGGAGGCTGTGAACAAGGGGGATCAACAAGCTTCGTGGACAGCGTTAGTCGATGTATTCCTCAACCTGGGCATGGCTCTGACCCTGCACATCGCCCTGCGCCATCCGCGCCCGCTGGAACAGTTCGAGGCGCCGAAGATCGAAACTGAATCCGAGTCAACAACGATCGAAACTGCCGATAAACCACCCGTCACCGAGAAAAAATATACTGCTGTGCAACAAGCAAATATTCCCGACAGCCAACTGCCCGCCAGGCATCAAGACGCCGTACACATCCTGGGGGCCCTGAGCCATAGCCGCTTGGGCCTGGCCAAGACACTTGACGGCTTCAACGTCGCCAAACCCGATAAACTTGGCGAACAAAACAAAACGCCCGGGCGCCACTTGAACCTGTATCCACTTGCAGACAAGTGGTATGCACCGGTTGGTGAGCGTTGGTTCGAGGTAAGGGTGGATGACAACGACAGTGTCATCATCATTGACCCGAAGGCACCGTTGCGTACGGGCCCGCCGTTGATCGGCAACCTGGCGGGCCAGTGGTTTGTTGATGTCCGTTTGCGACTGCGCGGTGGAGGTCTTCGACACCGTCGGCGAGCGGTCAAGGTCGATCAGCCTGAGCGCGTTGCAACACTCATGACCCAGCTCAACGCCTTCGACGCGGTCGCCACCAGCAAACAATTGGACGTGCTTAAGGCAAAGCCTGCACTGGACGCCGCCCCCGGCCCTTCCACGGACCTGCTGCGTACAGCGTTCATAGGCAACGTCGACAACCGACTGGCGGCTTACGATGAAGCGATCAGTCAGTTGAAGTCCTTGAGCATCATCGAGGCCGTGCCCACCTATCAGAGCAACATGAGTGAATACCTGAAACAGCAAATACAACTGACTCAGGTAGTCGTGGAACAACAATTGGTGGGCTATAAAGAGGCCTTGAAGGCTTCGTCCCTGATCCTCGACTCCGAAGTAGACATTGACTATAAAAACCAGGCGCGAAGCGCACAAACCCTGTCCACCTTGAACCTGGCAATCATCAAGCGCCTGGAGTTCATCAACAACCGTTTCAGCGATCTCAAAGTGCTGGGAGATGACGGCGCAACGGTCATTCAAAAAACCCTGAGCGAGTTGCCACTGCTCACCCTCGCTGAGCTCAAATCTCTGGAAATCAGCTTGGGTCGCTACTTGTGTATCGATGAAGAGCAAAGCCAGATCCCTGCCACGCTGCGAGAGCAGGTGGACCAGAGCGTCGATACAGCCGAACTGAACGTCGAGAGTTTCAATGAAATCATGAAACGGGACAGCGGCACGCTGGATGAACGCATTGATGTGCTCAACAGCCTGGTTGAGCAATTTTCCAGCGCAGACCAACGCCTGCTGGACATGCATGCCGAGCACCCGCAGTTTCTGCTGAAACCCCGCCTGGAAAGCTTTCGACAGCACATTGGCGAATTCAGCCAGCGGGCTATTCACGACCTGGCGCAACTGCTGCGCGAGAAAAAAGCCCTGGAGCCCAAGCCCGGCAGCTCAAAAGCCCCGCCCGCGCCACGGCGCAAAGTCATCAAGACACGCTACGACGGCACTTTAATAGCCCAGCCCCAAGAGGCCGACAGCACGCTGGTCGATGTCAGGGCGTCCGTGACGGGCAAGGTACTCGCTACGTTTCATGAAAAAACCCCAGGCGTCTGGGTCAAGCAGCAAAAGGTCAGCCCGCCACCGCCAGCGCCTGCCGCTGTAGACCTGGATACCAGCATCAACACCGGGCAATCGCTATTGGACAGCGAGCGAGCTGAAACCCGCAAGTACCGGGATTTTTCGCGTAAACCCTGGCATTCGCCCCAGGACATCCAAGATATGTTCGACGCCTACGGCAAACAACTGGAGGACGCGTCAAACGATATCGAGCAAGCGCTGACTCGGCGCAATCTCACCGAGAGCGGTCATACTTCCGCCGCTTCGACCAAGCGCAACCTCAACGAGGCAGCACAGCGGCTTTATCGCCTGGGTAGAAAAACCTACATAGACATGCTCAAACAGCAACCGCCAACTGCGGCGCGGGTGGAGTGGCTGCATAGCCAAGGGCTGATAAAGATCGGCAAAACCTTCAGCCGCCGCGCCGTCAAAGGGCCGCCTAAGGGCTATCTGGACGAGTACGAAGTACGCGATAAAGAGACCAACACTGTGCTGTGGTACGCGCACTTTCACTATGCAACGAAAGGCGCCGCCCTTGAGAAATTCGAGAAGGGCCACCTGAAAACCCGTGAACAACAGCGCCTTGGTGGCTCTCGCCAACGCACCGGCCCCAGTGACTGGGAAATGATAGAAATCCACCGCAGCAGCATCGGTGATCAATTGGCCAAGTCGCTGTTCT
Organism: Pseudomonas edaphica; assembly: GCF_005863185.1. GTDB lineage: Bacteria > Pseudomonadota > Gammaproteobacteria > Pseudomonadales > Pseudomonadaceae > Aquipseudomonas > Aquipseudomonas edaphica. Next base: position 18,806 of record NZ_VBVZ01000030.1, on the reverse strand, counting down.
TCAACAGCTGATGGTCTTTATGCCTGCCACGCCTGGCGCAAACGTGCCAGCGCCTGTGCGATGGCCGCCTCGGGTACAGCGGCGAACCCCATCACCAGGCCTGCGCGCTGGTCCGGTGGTGGGCTTGTGCACGCCAGCCAATAGCTACTCAAACCATTGATCTCAACATTGGCCGCATGGGCCTGAGCGAGCAACGTCTGCTCGCGGGCAAGGCTGTCCACTCGCACTGTCAGATGCAGCCCGGCCGCAACGCTGGGCAAGGCCCCGACGCCAGGCAACCCGTCCGGCCAACCGGCCAACAAAGCATTGCGCCGGCTCAGCGCAGCGCGGCGCATCCGGCGAATGTGGCGCTGGAAATGCCCTGCCGCCATAAACTCAGCCATCACCGCCTGAGTACTGACTTCGGAGTGGCGCATGTCCACAGCGCGGCGCCGGGTAAACGCTTGTACAAGGGCCGGTGGTAAAACCAGGTAGCCCAGGCGCAATGCCGGGAACGCCACCTTGCCGAAGGTGCCGACGTATAACACGCGGCCACTGCGATCCAGCGCCGCCAAGGGCGACAGCGGCGCACCGCTGTAGCGGTACTCTCCGTCATAATCATCCTCGACGATCCAGCCGCCCGTACGCTCGGCCCAGGCCAGCAACTCCAGACGCCGGGCCAGGCTCATCACCACGCCCAACGGATACTGATGGGAAGGTGTGACATAGGCCACACGGCAATCATGCAGAGCGTTGAGCACCTGGCAATCCAGGCCCTCGCTGTCTACCGGTACGCCATGCAATCGAGCGCCCGCCAAGGCGAACGCATGGCCGGCGGCGCGATAACCGGGGTTTTCCACCGCCACGCCGTCCCCAGGCTCCACCAGCAACTGTGCACAAAGGCTAATCGCTTGCTGTGCGCCACTGGTGATCACAATTTGCTCAGCCGTGCATTGCATGCCACGTGAACTGCGCAAATAGGCAGCGATCAGACCGCGCAAACGATCGTCACCGGCCGGGTCGCCATAGCACAGCAGTTCCAGGTTCGGCTTGCGCCAGAACGCCCCATTCAGCTTGGCCCATATATCAAACGGGAACAGGTCGAAGGCCGGCACACCCACTCGAAATGCCCGAGGCGGTCCAGCCGGAGGGTGAGCCAGGTGGTTGTTTTTTACCCGTGCCAGGCCCGCCCTGTGGATAACTTCATTGTCCAGATCTTCCGGCAAATCCGCCCATTTTGTGGATAAGGCTGGGGATAACCCTGTTGAAAACCCTGTGGATACTTTTGTGGATAGTTTTTTTGCCGTGGGCAGTTGGGCCACATAGGTGCCGTCACCCACCCGGCTTTCGATAAACCCTTCTGCGTACAGCTGATCGTAGGCGCGCACCACGCTGTTTCGGGAAATCGACAATGCCGCCGCCAAATCACGGCTGGCGGGTAATCGCGTGCCGCTGACCAGGCGCCCGTCCAGCACGCGCTGGCGCAGGGCCTCATAGAGTTGGCGCGTCAGCCCCTGACGGCGATCCAACTCGATACCTGCGGGGTTGAACGACAGCGGCGGCGCGATGGGCGACATATTGGACCTATGAAATTGGTGCCAGATGGCTCTTACAACGAACCATTAGCCTGCCTAGGATGCAGGCATTCGCCAAGGAAAATTTCCATGTACACACCGCGCGCCTTTGCCCTCAATGATTTGCCTGAACTGCAGCAACTGATCCAGCACACCCGCCTGGCGCAGTTGGTGACCTTTGGTGAGCAAGGCCTGCAGGCCAGCCATTTGCCGCTGCTGCTCAACCCCGATGAAGGCCCGAATGGCACGCTCTACGGGCACTTGGCCAAGGCCAACCCGCAATGGCGTGACCTGCAAAATGGCAGCGAAGCCTTGGTGATTTTTGCCGGTGCCGACGCTTATGTCAGCCCGGCGTTTTACCCGGCCAAGGCCGAGCACGGCAAAGTGGTGCCCACCTGGAATTACATCGCCGTGCATGCCTACGGCAAGGCTGAGGTATTTGCCGACGCCGAGCGTCTGCTCGCGGTGGTCACCGCCCTCACCGATCGCCACGAAGGCAGCCGCGCCCAGCCATGGAAAGTCAGCGACGCCCCGGCCGACTACATTGACGGCATGCTCAAGGCCATCGTCGGCTTCGCCCTGCCCGTCGAGCGCCTGATCGGCAAGCGCAAACTCAGCCAGAACCGCAGCACAGCCGATATTGCCGGCGTGCGCGAAGGCCTGGCTGCCAGCCTTGATGTGCGCGACCAGACCCTCGCGCGCTTTATTCCCCAAGGAGTTTCAGAATGAGTCAGATCGACATCCGCCAAGTAACAGCCGCCGACCACGTCGCGTGGCTACCGCTGTGGCAGGCGTATTTGAAGTTCTACGAAACCGAACTGCCGGACGCCGTCAGCCAAAGCACCTGGCAACGCCTGATCGATGCCAACGAGCCGACCCATTCGGCGCTCGCCTGGCAGGACGGCAAGGCGGTGGGCATGGTCAACTTTATCTACCATCGCTCCAACTGGAGCATCGAGAATTCCTGCTACCTGCAGGATCTGCTGGTGGACCCAGCCCAGCGCGGCACTGGCGTGGGCCGTAAGTTGATCGAGTTTGTCTACGCCACCGCCAAGGCCGACAACTGTGCCAAGGTGCACTGGTTGACCCACGAGACCAACGCCACCGCGATTGCGCTGTACGAACGCATCGCCGAACGCCCGGGTTTCATTCAATTTCGCAAAGGTCTTTAAGGAGCGCAGCATGCCTATCTCACCCGCCGACTGGAAAGGCGTCCAGGCGCCCACGGTTCAACTGCTTAAAGGGCGTTTTATCCGTCTGGAAAAACTCGACCCGGCGCGGCATGCCGACGGTCTGTTCCGCGCCCTTGAAGGCCCCGGTGCCGACCCGAAACTCTGGGACTATTTGCCTTACGGCCCCTTCCCGGAGCGCGCCGCGTTCGATGCATGGCTCAACAACCATGCAACCAACAGCGACCCGTACTTTTTCAGCGTGATCGACCGCGTCAGCGGCGATGTGCAAGGCATCCTCAGCCTGATGTCCATCGTCCCGGCCCAGGGCCGTATCGAAATCGGCCACGTCACCTTCGGCGCGCCGATGCAACGCTCGCCCAAAAGCACCGAGGCGGTGTACTTGTTGGCCAAATACGCGTTCGAGCAGGGCTACCGTCGACTGGAGTGGAAGTGCAACAACGGCAACGCCCGCTCAAAATACGCGGCCGAACGACTGGGCTTCAGCTTTGAAGGGGTGTTCCGCCAGCATATGGTGGTGAAGGGGCAGAATCGCGATACCGCGTGGTATTCGATTCTGGATTCGGAATGGCCCACCGTGGGCGCAGGCTTTGAAGAGTGGTTGTCCGAAGCGAACCAGGCCGGTTCTGGTCAGCTCAAAGGCCTGGCGGAGTGTCGCCGCCAGGCGATTTAAGCCTCAGGCCAGCTTCTGGGCGAGCACGGCAATGTGCTCCGGCCCAATCCCGCAGCAACCGCCTAAATGGCTGGCACCGCGTGCCTGCCAATCAGCGGCCCAGTGCAAGTAGCCGGGTGGGTCGAGATCGTCACGCAGGGGGTCGAGGCCATCGTTCGCGGTGGCCTCCTTGGGCTGCGGCGGGAAGGCGTTAGCGTAGGCGCCGATCTGAATGCTCACCCCCAGGCGCTCAAACGTTTGGCGCGCGGTATCAATGGCTGCGCCAATCACCTCCGGCTGGCTGCAATTGAACAGCAGCACCGCCACACCGAGTTGCGCGGCCGCTTCAGCCGCGTCTGCCACCGGTTCGCCAGAACGCAGGCGTGGCACCTCATCGGTGTCTTCATCCTTCAAGGTAAACGACAGCCAGAACGGTTTTCCGTCCTGCGGCAGGCCGGCGTGGATTGCCCGTGCCTCAACGATTGAACTCTGGGTTTCCGCCAGCCATAGGTCGACATGGGGCGCCAGGCCATTCACCAGTGGCGTCAGCAGTTCGCTGACTCGGCCGGCCTCGAACAAATCGGGCCGGTAGGAGCCGAACAGCGGCGGCAATGAGCCTGCCACACGCACCGTCTGGCTTGAAGCCTGTACCGCACGTCGCGCCAATTCACCGGCCAACGCCGCAAGCGCCTGGCCTTCGGCAGCAAACCGCGCTTCGCCAATATGAAACGGCACAACCGCGTAGCTGTTGGTGGTGATGACGTTGGCACCGCTCTGGATATAAGCCGTGTGCACCGCCTCTACCGCCTGCGGCGCTTCGCTCAACGCCAATGCCGACCACTCCGGCTGCCGAAACGGCGCGCCCCGGCGTTGCAGTTCACGGCCCATGCCACCATCGAGAATTACTGCGCTTACTGTGCCCATATGCTTTTTACTCATAAGCTTATGAAAATAACTCACTATGAGAGTCGTTCTTATAACTATTTAATGCGTACCGTCTGGTTAATAACAACCCTTTTTTATTCAGGTGTCGATTGTGAAACTTAAACCGCTGCTGGCCCTGGGCCTGACGATGCTGGCTGCCTCTACCCAAGCCTTTGGCGGTGCAACCCTGGACCGGGTTGAGCAAAAGAAAGAACTGGTGGGCGTGCTGATGGAAAGCTACCCGCCATTCTCGTTTCTCAACGAGCAGAACCAACTCGATGGGTTTGACGTCGACGTGGCCAAGGCAGTCGCGCAGAAGTTAGGCGTGAAGCTGCGTCTGGAAACGCCGTCCTGGGATGTGATTGCCGCAGGTCGCTGGAGCGGCCGCTACGATATTTGCATCTGCTCCATGACCCCGAGCAAAGCCCGCGCCGAGGTGTTTGATTTCCCGGTGGAGTACTACGCCTCGCCTGCGGTGATCGTTGTGAATGCCAAGGATGAGCGCATCCACGGCGCCAAAGACCTCAGCGGCAAGAAAGTCGGCCTCACCAGCGCGTCCAGCTATGAAAGCTACCTGAACAAGAACCTGGTAATCGAAGGCGCCGAAGATACGCAACTTCAGTACCCGTTCGAGGATGTGCAGATCGCCCCGTACGACACCGATAACGTCGCCTTCCAGGACCTGGGCCTGGGCGCCGGTGTCCGCCTGGATGCGATCCTCACCAACCTGGTCACTGCCCAACCGCGCCTGAACCAGGACAAGCGCTTCAAGCTCGCCGGTGAATCGCTGTATGCCGAGCCTAATTCGGTGGCCATCGAGAAAGGTGACCCGCAGTGGGATGCCAAGGTGCGTGAAGTGTTCGCGCAATTGAAACAGGACGGCACCTTGAGCAAGCTGTCGCAAAAATGGATCGGCGCCGATATCAGCAAATGACCGCCTTCCCGACACCTCCCAAGCCGCCGGTGAACGCATCGCGGCTACAGCGACTCTTTGGCTTTCGTACGCGGTTGTACCTGACGTGGGCGGCGCTGTTTTGCCTGTTCGCCAGCTTCTTCCTGAGCTTTGACCTGAAGTTCTCGATCATCCTCGACAAACTGCCCAACCTGGTCGGCGTGCACCTGGCGCCGAACGGGTTTTTGCAAGGCGCAGCGCTGACGCTGTTTCTGTGCCTTTGCTCGATAGTCGCGTCGTCGGTGCTGGGTTTTATCACCGCGCTGGGGCGCCTGTCGAAAAGCGCCGTGGCCTTTGGCATTGCGAGTTTTTACGCCTCGTTCTTTCGCGGCACGCCGTTGTTGATCCAGATCCTGCTGATTTATCTGGGCCTGCCCCAACTGGGCCTGGTACCAGGCGCCATCGTCGCCGGGATCATCGCGCTCTCACTGAATTACGGCGCCTACCTGAGCGAAATCTTCCGCGCCGGCATCCTCGGTGTTCCCCACGGCCAACGAGAAGCCGCCCTGGCCCTGGGCATGCGTGACAGCGCGATCTTCTGGCACGTCACCCTGCCCCAGGCCATGCGCACCATCGTGCCGCCCGCCACCAACCAGTTCATCTCCATGCTCAAAGACTCGTCCCTGATCTCGGTAATGGGCGTGTGGGAAGTGATGTTCCTGGCGCAGTCGTACGGGCGATCAAGTTATCGATACATCGAAATGCTCACGACCGCCGCGATCATTTACTGGGTGATGTCCCTCGGGCTGGAACTGATCCAGGCGCGCCTGGAGCGTCACTACGGCAAAGGCTATGTGCAGCGGGGGTGATGCCTAGGGCAACAGCCTCAACCACGCGCTGACGAGCCTAAGGCAAATGCGGCTTTAATCGCACCGCAGTAGAGACAACTCCCGCAAATCAGGGGTCGATAGCCTGACAGTTATCGCCCCGCCATCTCGCTAAATTCCCGGCCTCATTCACCAGAGGCTATGACTTCATGCCCTTCTCCGTCCTAAACCTTGCACGCGCTATCAGCCTGGCTGTTGGCGTAGCCAGTACTCCGTTTGCCTTCGCAGCTGCACCTTTTCAATTCGAGCTGGATCTTTCCAATGACCGTTGGCAATACCAGCCACCGGCTCCAATCGTGCCCATCGACAGCTACTTCGACCAGGCGACGACTCACAACGGCCAGCAACTGGCTGCAGTGCTTAAACCGGCTTTGCAACGTGCACTGCAAGCCGGCGACCTGACCTCGGAAGAAATCAAAGGCCTGCAAAAAGCCGCTGACGCACTGTCCCAACAACCAGGCGGCCTGGGTGCCGCATTCGAGCAACTGGCAGGCAGCCAAAATGCCAACTTGGCTGGCGCGACCCAAAACGCCACCGCGCACATCAGCGACTCATTGCTCGCAACCCTGCGCACGCTGCCCAGTCATGGCGATGGCCATTTGTGGGTGCAAGGCCTGGGCAACGGCGGCAAGCTCGACAAACAAGGCGGCAGCGACGGGCTCAAACAGGGCACCAAAGGCCTGATGCTGGGCGCCGATTGGGCCGTGGGTGACGCGTGGCGAGTCGGTGTTATGGGCGCCAAGTCCACCAGCGAGCTTCAAGCTCAACGTTTCAAAGGCGAACTCGACAGCTTGCACCTTGGCGGTTATGCCGTGCGCCAGGACGGCCCATTGGCCCTGCGCATGGGGGCGTTCTACAGTGATCACGCGGGCAAGAACAAACGTGACGTCAACTTGCTCGGTTTCAAGGAGCAACTCCAGGGCAACTACAACGCTCAAAGCCAAACAGTGTTTTCCGAGCTGGGCTACCAATTGGGCAGTGCCGACGTACAGGTAGAGCCCTTCGCAGGCCTGGGCTATCAGCGCTACCACCGTGACAGCTTTAAAGAAAAGGGCGGCGTGACCGCGCTGAACGTCGGCTCACAAACCCAGCAAAACCTGAACAGCACCTTTGGCCTGCGGCTGGCCACGGTGTACCGGTTCGACAATCGGATGAGCCTCACACCCCACGTGAGTACCAGTTGGAAGCATCTTTACGGCGAAGTCGACAGCCAAGTGCGCCAATCCACTCGCGCCGCACCGGGAATCATCGACAGTTTCACCATCACCGGTACCTCGTTGGACCGCAATAGCCTCGATATGCAAGCAGGCCTGGACCTCGCCTTGTCCACCGAACACAGCGTGGGCCTGACCTACAGTGCCCATGCCGGTACCCACAGCCGCAGCCAGGGCCTGACGGGGGAGTGGAAGATGAGTTTTTAACCGCGCCGATCGGTAAATTTCAGGCAAAAAAAAGGGGAGCACCTGCCCCCCCGAGGATTAAGCGGTAGTGTCGAAGGCTGGGTCAGCCTTCGATTTCAATCAGGATTTCGCCAGGGTTGACCCGGTCGCCCTTGGCCACGTGAACGGCAGTTACCTTGCCGGCAATCGCTGCCTGCACTTCGGTTTCCATCTTCATGGCTTCGGTAATCAGCACGGCCTGGCCCGCTTTGACCACGTCGCCTTCCTTGACCAATACGTCGACGATGTTGCCCGGCATCGCCGTGCTGACATGGCCCGGCTCGGTCGCGTGCTTGCGCTTGCTGCCGCCACTGCTGACAAACTCATTGAGCGGTTCGAACACCACTTCTTCGGGCATGCCGTCGATGGACAGGTAGAAGTGCCGTTTGCCCTCGGCTTTCACGCCAACACCGGTGATATCCACGCGGTAGCTTTCGCCGTGCACGTCGATGACGAACTCGGTCGGCACGCCTTCACCACCGGCACGCGCCACGCCGCCGGCTTCAGGGATCGGCAACAGCACTTCAGGCGCCAGGGTGCCGGCGTCGCGCTCTTCGAGGAACTTGCGGCCGATATCCGGGAACATGGCGTAGGTCAGCACGTCTTCTTCGGACTTGGCCAATGCGCCGATTTCGCCACGCAACTTGGTCATCTCCGGCTTGAGCAGGTCGGCTGGGCGGTGGTCGATCACCTCTTCGCTGCCAATGGCCTGGCGACGCAGCTTCTCGTTCACGGTGCCCGGCGCCTTACCGTAGCCGCCTTGCAGGTAGAGCTTCACTTCGTTGGTGATGGTTTTGTAGCGCTCGCCGGCCAGCACGTTGAAGAACGCCTGGGTGCCGACGATCTGCGAGGTCGGCGTGACCAGCGGCGGGAAGCCTAGGTCTTCACGCACACGCGGGATTTCGGCCAGCACTTCGCTCATGCGGTTGAGTGCGCCCTGCTCTTTCAACTGGTTGGCCAGGTTGGAAATCATCCCGCCCGGCACCTGGTTGACTTGCACGCGGGTGTCGACGGCAGTGAATTCGCTTTCGAACTGGTGGTACTTCTTACGCACGGCGTAGAAGTACAGGCCAATTTCCTGCAGCAGTTCCAGGCTCAGGCCAGTGTCGAATTCGCTGCCTTTAAGGGCGGCGACCATCGACTCGGTGCCCGGGTGGCTGGTGCCCCAAGCGAAGCTGGAAATGGCGGTGTCGATATGGTCGGCACCGTTTTCGATCGCCTTCAGTTGGCACATCGCAGCCAGGCCGGCGGTGTCATGCGAGTGGATAAAGATCGGCAGGCTTTGCTCGGCTTTCAATGCCTTGACCAGCTCGCCGGTGGCGTACGGAGTCAGCAGCCCGGCCATGTCCTTGATCGCTACCGAGTCACAACCCATGGCTTCCATTTGCTTGGCTTGGGCCACAAAAGCGTCAATGGTGTGCACCGGGCTGGTGGTGTAGGCGATGGTGCCCTGGGCATGTTTGCCGGCAGCTTTGACCGCTTCGATGGCCACGCGCAGGTTACGCACGTCGTTCATGGCGTCGAAGATGCGGAACACGTCGATGCCATTCACAGCAGCCTTGGCGACGAAGGCTTTGACCACGTCGTCGCTGTAGTGGCGGTAGCCCAGCAGGTTCTGGCCACGCAGCAGCATTTGCAGGCGTGTGTTAGGCAACGCGGCGCGCAGTTTGCGCAGGCGCTCCCACGGGTCTTCTTTCAAAAAGCGCACGCAGGCGTCGAAGGTCGCGCCACCCCAGACTTCCAGGGACCAGTAGCCGACTTTATCGAGCTTGTCGCAGATCGGCAGCATGTCGTCGGTGCGCATGCGGGTCGCCAGCAACGATTGGTGTGCGTCGCGCAGGATGGTATCGGTTACGAATATTTTCTTGGACATTGTTGTATTCCTCACAGGCCTGCGTGGGCGGCGATGGCGGCGGCGATGGCCAGGGCCAGCTCTTCGGGTTTGCGCTTGATCGAGTAGTTGGTCAGCTCAGGGTGGCTTTCCACGAAACTGGTGTTGAACTGGCCGCTGCGGAATTCCGGGTTGCGCAGGATTTCCTGGTAGTAGGCGGCGGTGGTCTTCACGCCTTGCAGGCGCATGTCGTCCAGGGCACGCAGGCCGCGGTCCATGGCTTCTTCCCAAGTCAACGCCCACACCACCAGTTTCAGGCACATGGAGTCGTAGAACGGCGGGATGGTGTAGCCGGTGTAGATCGCCGTGTCGGTGCGCACGCCGGGACCGCCGGGCGCGTAGTAACGGGTGATCTTGCCGAAACTTGGCAGGAAGTTGTTCTTGGGGTCTTCGGCGTTGATGCGGAACTGCAACGCGAAACCACGGTGCTGAATGTCTTCCTGTTTCACCGACAGCGGCAGGCCCGAGGCGATGCGGATCTGTTCACGCACAATATCGATGCCGGTGATTTCTTCGGTGATGGTGTGTTCCACCTGCACGCGGGTGTTCATTTCCATGAAGTACACCTCGCCCTCGGCGAGCAGGAACTCCACGGTGCCGGCGTTCTCGTAACCCACGGCCTTGGCCGCGCGTACCGACAGGTCGCCGATATAAGCGCGCTGTTCAGGCGTCAGTTGCGGGCTTGGGGCGATTTCAATGAGCTTCTGGTTGCGACGCTGGATCGAGCAATCGCGCTCGAACAGATGCACCACGTTGCCAAAGCTGTCACCGAGAATCTGCGCCTCGATATGCTTGGGATTGACGATGCATTTTTCCAGGAACACTTCCGCCGAACCGAAGGCCTTGGTGGCCTCGGAAATAACACGGGGGAAGGCTTGTTCAAGTTCTTCACGACTGTTGCAGCGACGGATGCCGCGACCGCCACCACCGGAGGTGGCCTTGAGCATCACCGGGTAACCAATGCGGTCGCCTTCGGTGAGGGCTTCGGCGATATCAGCCACGTTGCCTTCGGTGCCTGGCGTGACAGGCACACCGGCCTTGATCATGCTGCGGCGCGCTTCGGTCTTGTCGCCCATGCGGCGGATCACTTCGGCCGACGGGCCGATGAACTTGATCCCGCGTTCGGCGCAAATGTCTGCCAGCTCGGCGTTTTCCGACAGGAACCCGTAGCCTGGGTGCAAGGCGTCACAACCGGTTTCCACGGCCAGGTTCACCAGCTTACGCGGGTTCAGGTAACCGGCCAGCGGCTCGGCACCAATGCTGTGGGCTTCGTCGGCACGTTTAACGTGCAACGCGTGGCGGTCGGCGTCCGAGTAAACCGCGACCGAGCGAATGCCCATCTCGGCGCAGGCACGCACGATTCGTACGGCAATTTCACCACGGTTGGCGATCAGGATCTTTTTTATCACTTGGAAATTCCCTTGAGCCGATTGCTGCGTTCTACGACCCGTTGGATCCGGGTCGGCGCGTGACCAAATGTTTCATGACAGTCGCGAGACACACACTAGGCGCAACGGAGGATTAACAAAAATCAATAATTATTGGGCTGTGTATAAGTAAAGACTTATAGTTGGCCGGACGGCCTTGGGCGAGAGGATTTAAATAATGCGTAAGTCATTGATGCGTATGACATTGCGTCAATTACAGATCTTCAATGAAGTGTGTGATTTGCGCTCCTACAGCCGCGCGGCCGAGGAAATGTCTCTCACGCAACCCGCCGTCAGCCTGCAAATTCGCCAGCTTGAAGAGCTGATCGGCCAGCCGCTGTTCGATTACGTCGGCAAAAAGCTCTACATGACTGAAGCCGCCGAAGCCTTGCAGCGCGCCAGCCGGGATATTTTCGGGCGCCTGGAAAACCTCGATATGCAGCTGTCGGACATGCAGGGCTCGCTGCAAGGCCAACTGAAACTGGCGGTGGAATCCAGCGCCAAGTACTTCGTGCCGCACCTGTTCGCGGCCTTTAAACGCCAGCACCCGGAGGTGCAGTTGCACCTCACGGTGGTCAACCGCGCCCAGGTGATTCGCAGGCTGTCGGACAACCGCGACGACCTGGTGATCATGTCCATGGTGCCCCAGGACATGGGCCTGGAATTCCTGCCGTTTCTTAACAACCCGATTGTCGCCGTGGCGCCGCTCGATCACCCGTTAAGCCTGCAAGGGCCGCTGCGCCTTCAAGACCTGGAACCCTACACGCTGCTCATCCGCGAACCAGGTTCCGGCACGCGACTGGCCTGCGAGGAGTACTTCAAGGAAAAACGCGTGCACTTCACCCAAACAGTGGAAGTGGCCTCGGCCGAGGCGCAGCGCGAGTGCGTGAATGCAGGGTTGGGCGTGGCGTTGCTGACGCGCCACGCAGTCAACCTGGAGCTGGCCACCGGCGGGCTCAAGGAGCTGCCGGTAGAAGAACTGCCGCTGTACCGCAGTTGGTGCCTGGTGCAAGCCAAGGCCAAGCGCCTGTCACCGGTGGCCCATGCGTTCCTGGGCTTTATCCGCAGCGAACGCGTACAGATCAGCGCGCTGGCTGAGCGTTTCGCTGGGCAGCCGCGGGTGCCTGCCAGTGGAGTTCCGGGTAGTCACTGATGCTCTGGAGCAACTGGCGCTCCTCGCAGCGGTCTTCGATTGCGCGACGGAACGCCATGCGGCGCTGGTCTTCTTGCTGACGACGGGTTTTGACGGTGCTGCTGTCTTCGTAGTGCCGGGCCATTTCGAGTCTCCCAATGCGAGTACGGGGAGTACAGGATGGCCTTGGGCGATGACGGTTTGGCGGCGCGAGGGTTACAGGACGATGAATCTTCTGAAATAAGCGCAAAACCAAGGTGGGAGCTGGCTTGCCTGCGATAGCGGTGGGTCAGCTGACATATCCGGCGACTGATACACAGCCATCGCAGGCAAGCCAGCTCCCACATTTGACCGAGGACGACCTCGAATCAGTCGTCGAGGGCTTTGACAGACTTGGGCGACAACCGCAGGCTGCGCAAGCTGCGCTTCACGCTCTTGAGGTGGTTGACCAGGCTCGGCCCGCGCGCCATGGCCACGCCCATCGCCAACACGTCGATCACCACCAGATGCGCAATACGCGAGGTCAACGGCGTATAGATCTCGGTGTCTTCGTGCACGTCGATCGCCAGGTTGACCGTGGACAGCTCTGCCAACGGCGTCTGGCTCGGGCACAGGGTGATCAACGAAGCGCCGCTTTCACGCACCAGGTTGGCGGTGATCAGCAGGTCTTTGGAGCGCCCGGACTGGGAAATGCAGATGGCCACGTCGGTCGGCTTCAAGGTCACCGCCGACATTGCCTGCATGTGCGGGTCGCTGTAGGCCGCGGCAGTGAGCAGCAGGCGGAAGAATTTGTGCTGGGCATCAGCGGCGACGGCTCCCGAAGCACCAAAGCCATAAAACTCCACGCGCTGGGCTTGGGACATGGCGGTCACGGCCTTTTGCAGCTCAACCGGATCGAGCTTCTCACGCACTTCCATCAGCGTGTGCAAGGTGGTGTCGAAGATTTTCAGGCTGTAGTCGGCGACGGAGTCGTCTTCATGAATCGCAAACTGCCCGAAGCTCGCACCGGCCGCCAGGCTTTGCGCCAGCTTGAGTTTCAAATCCTGGAACCCGGAACAACCGATGGCACGGCAAAAGCGCACGATGGTCGGCTCACTGATGCCCACGCTGTGGGCCAGGTCGGCCATGGAACTGTGCATCACGGCCGCAGGGTCAAGCAGCACGTGATCGGCAACCTTGAGTTCCGATTTGCGTAACAGGTGGCGCGACTGGGCGATATGTTGCAACAGGTTCAAAGGGCAGGACTCTTGTTATTGGCAGACGCCAGGGATGTAGCAAGCTTGTAGTTATACTACAAGAATTACCGTTTTGCCCGCCCGATGCATCACTAAATCGCCCTGATGCCCTTTGAATCAGCGGGCAACCGCCTTGTAGCCACAGGGGCGGCGTGGCGGTCTTTAAGGAAAGTCTGCATTTTTTCGCAATAAATCTGCCACCCCTTCAGCGGCCATCGGCCGACTGATCAAGTAACCCTGTACTTCATCGCAGCGTTCGCCGCGCAGGAAATCCAACTGCTGCTGGTCTTCCACACCTTCGGCCACCACCTTGAGCGCCAGCCCGTGGGCCATGGCGATGATCGCGCGAGTGATGGCCGCATCTTCCCGGCCCTGGCCAAGCCCACGGATAAACGTCTGGTCGATCTTCACGTAATCCACGGGGATGCGCTTGAGGTAACTGAGGGACGAATACCCGGTGCCGAAGTCATCGATGGCCAACTTCACGCCCAGATCGCGCAGTTGCTGGAAGGTCGCAATGATGTGCTCAACGCTGTCGAGCAGTTGGCTTTCGGTCAGCTCCAGCTCCAGGTATTGCGGGTCCAGGCCGGTTTCTTCCAGCACCTGGCGCACCAGGCTGACCAACTTGCCCTGGCGCAACTGATGCACGGAAAGGTTCACCGACACGCGAATCGGCGCCAGCCCCTGGCGCTGCCACTCGCACGCCTGCCAGCAAGCCTGGCGCAGCACGAATTCGCCCAGCGGCACGATCAGACCGGTTTCTTCGGCCAAGCCGATAAAGTCCCCCGGCGGCACCATGCCCCACTGCGGGTGCTCCCAGCGCACCAGCGCCTCGGCGGCGTTCAGCTTGCCCGTGGCCAGGCACAGTTTCGGTTGGTAGAACACCGTGAGCTGGCGCTCGTCGATGGCCTTGCGCAGGTGGTTTTCCAGCTGCAAACGCTCCAGCGTGCTGGCTTGCAGGCTGTCGGTGTAGAACTGGAAATTATTGCCGCCCAAATGCTTGGCGTGCTGCATGGCCATGTTGGATTGGCTGACCAGCGCAGAAATTTCCCGCGCATTATCCGGCAGCAAGCTGACGCCCATGGAGGCACTGACCACCAGCTCATGCCCCTCCACCGTCACCGGCACCCGCAATTTGGCGAGCAGCCGCGTGGCCACCCGTGCCAGGCTCGACAGGCTGCCGTAGGCATCGAACAGCACGGCAAACTCATCACCGGACAGGCGTGCGATGGTGTCAGCTTCGGGCAAGGCATTGATCAGACGGCGGGCCATTTTCTGCAACAGTTGGTCGGCAACTTCATGGCCGAGGCTGTCGTTGAGCAGCTTGAAGCGGTCCAGGTTGATATGCAGCAGCGCCAGGCTGCGCCCGCCTTGGCGCACCCGCGCATGGGCCTCACGCAGGCGTTCGCGAAACAGCGAACGGTTGGCCAGGCCCGTCAGCTCGTCGTAGTGAGTGAGGTAGCGCATGCGCTCCTCGGATTCACGCCGCGCGGACAAATCGGCGAAGAAGCCCACAATATGGCTGACTTTTCCCCGAGCATCGCGCACCACATTCAATTGCAGCCACTGCGGGTACAGCTCGCCGTTCTTGCGCGTTTCCACCAACTCGCCCTGCCAGGTGCCATGGCTGAGCAGGGCCTGGCGGATCACCGGGAAGTGACGGCGGGCGTCACGGCTGCTGGGCAGTTCGACGACATTGCGGCCGATCATGTCGTCGATTTCAAAGCCGGTGACGCGACTGAAGGCCTGGTTGACGGCGATCAGCACGTACTCAGGGTCAAGAATCACGATGCCTTCGCTGGCCGCTTCGAACACCGTCGAGGCCAGGCGTTGCTGTTCCTCCAGTGCCTTGTCGGCGCTGATGTCGCGGCGCGTGCCGAGCATGCGCGTGACGCGGCCGCCGGGCGTGCGCTCCACGGCGCGGCCACGGTCTTCGATCCACACCCAATGGCCGTCGCCATGGCGCACGCGGTATTCCACCTGGTAATCGTCGCTGCGCCCTTTGAGGTGCTCCACCAACGCACGCTTGAGCAGCGGCAGGTCTTCGGGGTGCAGGCGCGGCTTGAGGTGGCTGAGCATCGCCGTGACGTACTCCGGCTCCAGGCCAAACAACTCTTTGAGCTGGGTGTGATGCACCTCGTCGGTTTGCAGGTTCCAGTCCCACAGGCCCAACTCACTGGCTTGCAGGGCCATGGCCAGGCGCGCTTCACTTTTATTCAGGGCCAGGCTGGCGGCGTCCAGTTCCTGGCTGCGTTGCGTCACGCGGTCTTGCAGGCCGATCTGCGCGTCGCGTAATTCCTGTTCGGCCTGGCGACGTTGGCCGACTTCGCGCACCAGTTCCTGATTCAACTGCTCGCTGCGTTGCTGCGCTTGCTGAAGATGCTCGATCAGCGCCTGGTTCTGGAAGCGCCGCAACAAACCGCGCTGGATCAGGCGGTTGACCTGCCACGCCACCAGGCTCAGGGACGCCAGCAAGATCAGGCCGAGCACGCCCCAGCCTTGCTGCTGCGAGGCGCCGTTCCAAAACAGATAGACGATGGGCGGCACCAGGCACGGCACCGCAAAGGACAGGAACGCCGGCAAGCTCACGGCATAGGCCACGCTGGCTGACAACGTCGCGGCGCCAATCAGGCCGAATACCCAGGCCTGCTGCATAAAGCTATTGGCCGGCACCAGGGCAATGGCGGCGGTGGCCAGGGTCAGCCCACTGACCGCCGAGCCGAGCATGAACATGCGCCGCCAGATCGGCTGGGCCTGGCGACTGGGCATCGCCGAATCAAAGGCCGCCACCTGGATGACGCGCAGGGCCACCAGGGCGAGCAGCCAGACCAGCCAGATACTGTCCAACAGATATTGCTTGGGGTTCCACAGCAACCAGGCGCAGACCAGGCCGTTGACCAGCATCAGTAACGTCGGCAGCAAGGAGCCTTGATACAACAGGCGAGTGCGTTCGACCGCCATCTCGGTTGCGTAATGTTTACGGATGACCTGCGCAGGCGCCACCGAGGGGCCAAACAGGTCGGGACTGAGGGTCATAGGCAGTGTTCTTATAATGGTGAGCCCGAAACGTGGACGGAGCATACACAAGCAAGCGCTTGGGCCAAACTGCTCCAAGTCATAAAAACCACACGGTTTTTACACACAACCTTCGTGGCCAAAGCGCTTGAGCTAGACCCTGCGCGGGCTGTGGGCCATGACTTACCGGTCATCACCGCCAGCAGAATGTTTGCGCGGCCAGGATCGCCCGGAAAGTTTTGCATCGACCACCCGGCATTGGGATTTGCCCGACTCCCCGCAGCACCCTAGAATGCGCCGATGCGCGATGATCTCTCCCTTTTGCTGAACTCCCTCAACGATGCCCAACGCCAGGCTGTTGCAGCCCCCGTTGGCCGTCAGTTGGTCCTGGCCGGTGCTGGCTCCGGTAAAACCCGAGTGCTGGTGCACCGTATCGCCTGGTTGATCCAGGTCGAAAACGCGTCCCCGCATTCCATCCTGTCGGTGACCTTCACCAACAAGGCCGCTGCCGAGATGCGCCACCGCATCGAGCAGTTGATGGGCATCAGCCCGGCCGGCATGTGGGTGGGCACGTTCCACGGCTTGGCGCACCGCCTGTTGCGGGCGCACTGGCAGGAAGCCGGGTTGAGCCAGACCTTCCAGATTCTCGACAGCGACGACCAGCAACGCCTGGTCAAGCGGGTGATCCGCGAGCTGGGCCTGGACGAGCAACGCTGGCCGGCGCGCCAGGCGCAATGGTTTATCAACGGTCAGAAAGACGAAGGCCTGCGCCCGCAACATATCCAGGCCAGCGGCGATTTGTTCCTGGCCACCATGCGCAGCATTTATGAAGCCTACGAGGCCGCCTGCGTGCGCGCCGGTGTGATCGACTTCTCCGAGCTGCTGCTGCGCGCCCTCGACCTGTGGCGCGACAACCCAGGCTTGCTGGCCCATTACCAGAAACGCTTCCGACACATTCTGGTGGACGAGTTCCAGGACACCAACGCCGTGCAGTACGCCTGGTTGCGCCTGCTGGCCAAGGGCGGCGACAGCCTGATGGTGGTGGGCGACGACGACCAGTCGATCTACGGCTGGCGCGGCGCAAAAATCGAGAACATCTACCAGTATTCCGACGACTTCCCGGACGCGATCACCATCCGCCTGGAACAGAATTACCGCTCCACCGCCGGCATCCTCAAGGCCGCCAACGCCTTGATCGCCAACAACACCGGGCGCATGGGCAAAGAGTTGTGGACCGACGGCGGCGAAGGCGAAGCGATCAACCTGTACGCCGCGTTCAATGAACACGACGAAGCGCGCTACGTGGTGGAAACCATCGAAAGCGCGCTGAAAACCGGCCTGGCGCGCAGCGATATCGCGATTTTGTATCGTTCCAACGCCCAATCGCGGGTGCTGGAAGAAGCCTTGCTGCGCGAGCGCATTCCGTACCGCATCTATGGTGGCCAGCGTTTCTTTGAACGGGCCGAAATCAAGAACGCCATGGCCTACCTGCGCTTGCTGGAAGGCCGTGGCAACGATGCGGCGCTGGAGCGGGTGATCAACATCCCGGCGCGTGGCATCGGTGAGAAAACCGTTGAAGCGATTCGCGACCACGCCCGCCACGCCGATGTGTCGATGTGGGAATCCATGCGCTTGCTGATCGCCAACAAGGGCCTGACCGGCCGCGCCGCCGGGGCATTGGGCGTGTTTGTCGAGCTGATCGAGAACCTGGCGGCCAAATGCCGTTGCACTTGATGACCCAGACCGTGATCGAGCAGTCCGGGTTGATCGCCTATCACGAAGCGGAAAAAGGCGAAAAAGGCCAGGCCCGGGTAGAAAACCTTGAGGAACTGGTCAGCGCGGCCCGCGCATTCGAAAACACCGAGGAAGATGAAGAGCTGACGCCGCTCGCCGCCTTCCTCGGCCATGCGTCGCTGGAAGCCGGTGATACCCAGGCCGATGAGC
Organism: Pseudomonas edaphica; assembly: GCF_005863185.1. Classification (GTDB taxonomy): domain Bacteria; phylum Pseudomonadota; class Gammaproteobacteria; order Pseudomonadales; family Pseudomonadaceae; genus Aquipseudomonas; species Aquipseudomonas edaphica. The sequence goes on along the minus strand of NZ_VBVZ01000030.1, from coordinate 625 downwards.
ATGAAGACAGCATCCAGCTGATGACCTTGCACAGCGCCAAGGGCCTGGAATTTCCGTATGTGTTCCTGGTAGGCATGGAAGAAGGCCTGTTCCCACACAAGATGAGCCTGGAAGAGCCCGGCCGCCTTGAGGAAGAACGCCGCCTGGCCTACGTGGGCATCACCCGCGCCATGCAGAACCTTGTGATGACCTACGCCGAGACCCGACGCCTGTACGGCAGCGAGACCTACAACAAGGTGTCGCGCTTCGTACGTGAAGTGCCGAAGGGGCTGATCCAGGAAGTGCGCTTGTCCAACAGCGTCAGCCGACCGTTCGGCGGCGGCCAGCAGCAGAACTCCAGCAGCATGTTCGCCGGTTCCGAAATACCAGAAACCCCGTTCAGCCTTGGGCAGCAGGTCAAACATGCGATCTTCGGTGAGGGTGTGATCCTTAACTTCGAGGGTGCCGGCGCCCAGGCGCGGGTACAGGTGAACTTCGCCGAAGGCAGCAAGTGGCTGATGATGGGCTATGCAAAGCTCGAAGCCGTCTGACAATCGCTTGTGGCGAGGGAGCTTGCTCCCGCTGGAGCGCGAAGCGCTCCCATTTTGCGCCGTGCCAATCTATCAGGCTGCGTTTGCCAGTCAGG
>NZ_VBVZ01000309.1 GCF_005863185.1 Pseudomonas edaphica | reverse complement strand
GTCCTGGCCCAGTTGTTCCGGGGTGGCGGTGAGCAGCAGCACGCCAGGGATCACTTCGGCCAGTTGCTCGACCAGCGCGTATTCCGGGCTGGCTTTTTCTTCATGCCACACCAAGTGGTGGGCTTCGTCGACCACCAACAGGTCCCAGCCAGCAGCGAACAGCGCGTCCTGGGCCTTCTCGTCGTCCACCAGCCATTCGAGTGCAACCAGTGCAAGCTGGGTGTCTTCGAACGGGTTGGCGGCATCGCTTTCGATAAAACGCTCTTCGTCGAACAGCGCAACCTGCAGGTTAAAGCGGCGGCGCATTTCCACCAGCCACTGGTGTTGCAGGTTTTCCGGCACCAGGATCAGCACGCGGTTGGCGCGACCCGACAGCAACTGGCGATGAATCACCAGGCCGGCTTCGATGGTCTTGCCCAGGCCCACTTCGTCGGCCAGCAATACCCGTGGCGCGATACGGTCAGCGACTTCGCGAGCGATGTGCAGTTGGTGAGCAATAGGTTGCGCACGCACGCCGCCCAGGCCCCACAGCGAGGACTGCAACTGACGGCTGGTGTGTTCCAGCGTGTGGTAGCGCAGCGAGAACCAGGCCAGCGGGTCGATCTGCCCGGCGAACAGACGGTCGCTGGCCAGACGGAACTGGATGAAGTTCGACAGTTGGGTTTCCGGCAGGGTGACCTGCTCGTTCTGCCCATTGAGGCCGTGGTAGACCAGCAGGCCATCGACGTCGTCGACTTCCTGTACGGTCATTTTCCAGCCTTCGAAATGGGTGATGCTGTCACCCGGCGAAAACCTCACACGAGTGAGGGGCGCATTCCGTAGCGCATACTGACGAGTGTCGCCAGTGGCCGGATAGAGCACGGTCAACAAGCGCCCGTCCTGTGCCAGAACGGTGCCTAACCCCAGCTCTGCTTCGCTGTCACTAATCCAGCGTTGCCCCGGTTGATACTGCTGCGCCATGCTGCCTGACTCCCGCCGTGAAAAAGCCGACTATTCTAACGGAACACGGCTTCCAGACCAAAAGGAATAGCTGCAGCTTCAAGCTTTAAGCTCCAAGCGGCAAGAAAAAGGGCGATATGTTCGTCGGATAGATGACGATTGGTTCACAAGTTGGGGGCTTGATGCTCAAGTCGCCCCTCCCGCAGCCGACAGTCTGCGCAATAGGAGACTAAAAACCATGCTGCCACCCATACTGCCCTTGAGCGTTGTACCGGTCACGTCGCAACTTGATCCGGTGCGCCAGAAGCCGGATATCCCGCCCGTGGTGCCCGTGCAGGCCGGCTCCAACGAAAGCACCATCGACCTGAAAAAGGGCGATGCCGAGCAGTCGACTTTGTTACTGCGCGAAGAACAACGCCGCCAGCAAGAACAGCAGAAACGCCGGCGCGAAGCGGATGAAGACCCTGACGCGCACTTGGCGATCCCCGGCGATGAGCTCAACGCCGACAACACCGTGCCGGTAGCGCCGCTGATCGAGGACGCGCCGCGCCAGGGTTTGTGGGTGGACGTCGAGGTTTAATCGCGCAATTCGCGCAGCGCGGCGATCAGCAACTCGATGTCGTGTTCGGTGTTGAGTGGGCTGACAGAAACCCGCGCGATGCTTGTAAGACCCCGCGCCTGCATATCCAGAGGCGTGTAGGCCACACCATTGGCGCCGATGTTGATGCGCTTTAATCCCAGCCGACGTTTGAGTTCAAACGCCTCCCAGCCGGCGAGGTTAAAGGCGATCAATCCTGAGTGAACCGTGCCCAGATCGTGCAGGGAAACGCCCGGAATCTGACGCAGCACGTCGCGGATTCGTCCGCTAAGCTGCAAGACCCTTTCCCATGTCCGCTCCACGCCCAGTCGGTTAACTTCCTGCAACGCATTGCCCAACCCCGCCAATAAGGCGTAGGACACTTCGCTGGTTTCAAAGCGGCGGGCATCGTTACGCAGGTCGAACCCTTCAACGGTCCAGGGCGCCGAGAACACGTCGCGCTGGGCGGGGTTCAGGCGTTGCAGAAAGTCTGGTCGCACATACAGCAGCGCCGTACCCCGCGGCCCGCGCAGGTGTTTACGCCCGGCCGACTTGAGCACATCGCAGTGCAGCGCCTGCACATCCACCGGCAACTGGCCGACCGCTTGGCCGGCGTCGATGAAGTAGGGGATTGCGTGGCGCCTGGCCACTTCGCCGATGGCCTGGGCAGGGTTGATCAGGCCGCCGTTGGCCGGCAGCCAGGTCAGGTCGATCAGCTTGACGTTGGCATCAATCATTGCGTCCAGCGCCAATGGGCAGACTGCGCCGGTTGCATCGCAGGGAATCACCTCCACTCGGGCACCCGCTTGCACGGCCAACTGCATACTCGCCAGGTTGCCGCCCCATTCATGGCGCCCGACCAGGATGCGATCGCCCGGCTGCCACGGCCCCAAGGCCTGGAAAGCCAGGCTCCAGGCGGTTGAGCCGCTGCTGGCGAAGGCAATCGAGGAGACGGGCGCATTGAGTAATTGCCCAGCTGCGCGCCGGGCTTTTTCTACCAGGATCGCGCCATGCTCGCCGGCCTCCATCGGGCCATCGCGGGCTTCGCGTTGCAACTGGTCGATGATCGCGTCGAGGGTGGCTTGGCTCGGCAGCGAGGCACCGGCATGGTTGAAGTGCACGATGCCTGATTGGCAGCCAGGTGTGTCGTCACGCAGATGCTGGACCTGCAGCGGGCTCACGACAGCAGCTCGAAAATTGCGTCCACCTCCACGGCGACGCCGGCGGGCAGGCTCGAGACGCCGACGGCGGTGCGCACGTGCCGGCCTTTGTCGCCCAGGGCATTGACCACCAGATTGGATGCGCCATTGGCAACGACGCTTTGGCGCGTGAAATTGCCGCTGCTGGCGATGAACACGCCCAAGCGGAGAATGCGCACTACACGCGACAGGTCATCACCGACGGCAGCACTTAACTGGCCGAGCAAGCCCAACGCCGCCAGCTCTGCTGCCTGGGCACCTTCTTCATCGCTGAGGGATTGCCCCAGCCGGCCGATGTAGGCGGGTTTGCCGTCGAGCATAGGAATTTGCCCTGAGATAAACAGCTGGTTCTGGCTGACCACATGATTGATGTAATTGGCCGCCGGCTGGCTAGGGGTTGGCAGCGTCAGGCCAAGGGCTTGTACGCGTTGGCGGATGGAGTCGCTCATGTTGGATCCTCTTGGGTTAAGAGGTTTGAGCATGTTTGTTGTATCAATGGGCGACAAACGGATAGATCTCACTCGACGTATCGAAATAGCTCATGTATCGGCGCAGGTGTCTTTCAACCATTGACTGAAGCATTCGACCGCTTGGCTCGCAGGGCCTTGAGGCACGATCAGCCAGTAACCGATTTCACTGTGGTAGGGCGGCCAGTCAAAGGCTTCCACCAGGCTGCCGTCCTTGAGCCTGCGCTCTATCAGGCGGTGACGGCCCATGGCGATGCCTTGGCCAGCCACGGCGGCTTCGACCACGATGTTGTAGTCGTGCAGCAGCACGCGGGAATGGTGGTCGAGGTTGACCTGGTAGTGCGCCGACCAATCCGTCCACTCGAAAGGGCGGTGCGAGGTGGCCATCAACAAGGGCGCATTGTGCAGTTGGCTGGCCTTGAAGGCCGGGCTGCACACCGGTGAAATGACTTCCGCCATCAAACGCGTGGCCTGTACATCGGGCCAGTCGCCCTTGCCATAGCGGATGGCCAGGTCGACCTCGGCGGTGGCGACGTTGGCTAATTGAATCGCGGGCAGCAGTTCCACCTGGATATGCGGGTAGCGGTTGAGAAACCCGGCCAGACGCGGGGCCAGCCACAGGGTGGCAAACGAGGCCAGCAGGCCCACGCGCAAAATTGTGGTCGTGGGGGCGACTTTCTGCGCGCGGGTGGCGGCGGCGATCATATCGAGGGCCGGGCGGATTTCGTCGTAGTAACCTTGGCCGTCGGCGGTCAGATCAATCGCGCGGGTGCGTCGGATAAACAGTGGTTTGCCCAGATACTGTTCGAGCTTTTGCACTTGGTGGCTGAGTGCGCTCTGGGTAACCGACAACTCATTGGCGGCCTTGATAAAACTCAAGTGCCGCGCCACCGCCTCAAAAGCGCGCAGGGCCAGCAGCGGCGGAAGGTCATTGTGCAGTGCCAACTGAGTGCGCCTACAGGGTAAGTTGGAAAGTGTCGATTTTGGGCGATGTGCTTCCTTTTGTCGCCCGCAGATTCTCCTGTCGTAGTTTGGGGATATGCCCTACATCTCCCCGGGCAGCCGTGCGCAAAGCTCTGTGTCTTTTTTGAGACGGTAGAGCGATGAAACTCCCTATAAAGGCAAATGTGATCGGGTTGGCTGTTTCAATGGGCCTTTGCGCGGGCGCAGCAGCGAATGAGTCACCGCTGGTCGGGGCCTGGAAGCTGGTCGGCTATCAGGTCGAGTCCCAGGATACCCGTGAGAAAATTCCGGCAATGGGCAGCCGTCCTTCCGGGCGCGTTATTTTTACCGCGGATCATCGAGTGGCTTTCGTGTTGACCGGTGAGGGAAGAAAAGCCGGCGCTTCCGACGCTGAAAAATCAGCGCTGTTGAATACGCTGGTGGCTTATACCGGTATTGAGCGGGTCGAGGGCAATCAATGGTGCACAGAGGTTGATTCTGCCTGGAATCCGGCGTGGGTGGGGACGGTGCAATGCCGCGATTTTCAGGTCAGGGGCGATACGCTGGAAGTGCTGACGCCCTGGCGCCAAATGCCGAATTGGCCGGGGACTACACGTTCCATCATTACATTTGAGCGGGATAAATAAGCGCCAGGAAAGAGAAGTACGAGGATTTTCACCCTGGCATTTGCCGTCGAGCGGGAGAGGCCGCATTATTGAGCCATTCCCGCCACGACGTAAGCCCAGCCATGAGTGAAGACGACAAACTGATTGACCTGAATGCCGAACGTGCCAAACGTGTGCATGACTTGAATGACAAGCGCCTGAATGAGGTTCGCCAGGCATTTGAGCAGGCGATGCCGCTTGGCAAAGTTAAGAAAAAACCCAAGAACAAGCCGAAAAAGCGTTGAAACAGCCTGCATTTGTTGATGCAGGTCAGTTATTACCCTTCTTTAAGCCCCGTTGCGGGCGACATTGATCCCGGTCAATTTTCCACTCCGCCTTCTCCATTAACTTAGCCCTATCGCAACAGGGCATGAGCAGGAGGCCGGTCATGTTTTTCGATAATGTGGTGTTTGCCGGGGTGCTGACTGTCAGCCTCATGGTGCTGTTTTTTGTAGGGTTTGGGATTTTTATCTGGAAGGACACTAATAAGCGTAAAGAACCGTAAGTTCTTCTGGGTTACATGAGCACGCAAGGCATTTTGGGCGACTTCGGTCGCCCTTTTTTTTGCCTGCTATTTAATGTGATCGTTCCCACGCTCCGCGTGGGAATGCCGCCGAGGACGCTCTGCGTCCCGCACCTGTAGTTGTGAGATAAAAAAAAGCGCGATCCCCATCAGGATCGCGCCTTCTTTTTCAGCCGCAGCCTATCAACTACCCAATGCCTTGGACGCCAGCCAGAACAACCCGGCCGACAGGCCCACGGTTGCCGGCAAGGTCAACACCCAAGCCATCAGGATGGTCTTCACCGTGCCGCCTTGCAGGCCGCTCTTATTGGCAACCATGGTGCCGGCCACGCCTGAAGACAGTACGTGAGTGGTGGAAACCGGCAGGCTGAAAATGTTGGCCAGGCCAATCATGCTCGCCGTGGTGATCTGTGCCGACATGCCTTGGGCATAGGTCATGCCCTGCTTGCCGATCTTCTCACCGATGGTCAGTACCACACGCTTCCAGCCCACCATGGTACCCAGGCCCAGGGCCAGTGCGACGGCGAGGATCACCCAGAACGGGGCGTACTCGGTGGTGGCGGTCAAGTCTTTGCGCAGCTTGTCCAGGTCGGACTTCTCACGCGCATCCAGGCCCGGCAGCTTGCCGACTTTCTTCGCGGTGTCGTCCAGGCACAGCAAGTAGCGGCGCACTTCAATGCGGTGCTCGGCAGTCAGCGAGTGGTAGTCGGAAACGCCTTTCAGGGTTTCCATCAATGCATTGATAGTCGGCTCGGTCTGCTGCGGGTTGCACCGGAACTTGCCCGGCAGGTCGTCCTTCACGCTTTTGCCCAGTGCCAGGAACTCGCCGAGCGTGGCGTTATTGCGCTCGTAAAACTGGCTCAAATGCACGGTGGCATCGCGAGTACGTTCAATCTGGTAAGTGGTGCTTCCCAGGTCGAGTACGAACTGCGCCGGTACGATACCGATGAGCACCAGCATGATCAGGCCGATGCCTTTCTGGCCATCATTGGAGCCGTGTACGAAGCTCACGGCCATGGCCGAGATCACCAGTACCAGACGGTTCCAGAACGGTGGGTGCTTCTTGTCGTCAAGTTTGCGGCGCTGGTCCGGGGTCTTGTGCATTTTCGACAGTGGGCGCCACCATTTCAGGCCGATCAGCACCAGAGCTGCGACCAGGAAGCCGGCCATCGGCGAGAACACCAGGGAAGCACCGATATCGATGGCTTTCTGCCAGTTCACACCGTCAGCCAATGGGATGTCGTTGATCAGGGCATTGGCCAGGCCGACACCAAGGATCGAGCCGATCAAGGTATGGGAGCTGGAGGCCGGGATACCGAAGTACCAGGTGCCCAGGTTCCAGGTGATCGCCGCTGCCAATAAAGAGAAGACCATTGCCAGGCCATGGCCGGTGTTCACATTGATCAGCAACTCCACCGGCAGCAAGTGCACGATGGCGTAGGCGACGCCGACACCACCGAGCAACACGCCGAGGAAGTTGAACACCCCGGAGAAGAACACGGCCAGGTGCGGCGGCATGGCTTTGGTGTAGATGACTGTGGCCACCGCGTTAGCGGTGTCATGAAAGCCATTGATGAACTCGAAGGCGAGGACAAAGGCCAGGGCGAGCAACAGGCTCACTAGAACCCAAGCATCCAGTCCGCTGAATAAATCGATCATGAAGGTTTTCTGACCCGGTCGTAAGGGGGCGCGATTATGCCAGAAAACCTCAGTAATCGATGCATTAGCTGCTCATCGGTAACAATCTTCACTGAAAAAACACCGGGCAAAGCGGCGCATCCCAGGGTTTTCGGGGCTTTGGCAAGTCTTTGATTTATAAAGTGCGGGGCCGAAAAGACACGGATTTGTCATGCAAACGTCATGTCTGAAACATTTGTATGAAATTTCGTTGGCGGCAGCAGGACGCTGACCAATGG
>NZ_VBVZ01000308.1 GCF_005863185.1 Pseudomonas edaphica | reverse complement strand
ATGTGGGAGCAGGCAAGCCAGCTCCCACAGTTGATGTGTGTTGTTTGTTAAACCAGGTTACTTGCCGCCGGTAATCTGCTTCACCAGCTCAGCATGCCCCTTCACGTCATCCGCCCGCGAAATCGCCTGGATCACCAGCAGATGGTTGCCCGAACCGCCGAGGAATGTGGAGTTCAGGGTCTTGCCACCGCCTTGGGTCGCCGTACTGTCCACCTGGCGCAGGCCCAGGCCTTTGAAGGTCAGCTTCTTCTCGTTTTGCTTCTTGAAGTCGGGCAGGGCAGCGCTCTGGTCCTTGACGAAGTCCGCCACGGCACCATCGAGAAACTGCGGGTCATTGTCCTTGATGGTTGCCCCATCGTTGCGCACGGTTTCGGCGACGATCACAACACTTTTCGTGGTCGAGTTCGCGTACAGCGTGCCTTGGGTATCGGCGGTGCCATCCTCGACCTTGCCAGTCGGCAACGTGTCAGCGACGAAAGCCTTGGGCAGGTTGAAGGTGAACTTGCCGCCCAAGGTCGAGATGGTCTGGGTGGCAGGGGACTTGCTGGCGGCGAACACGCTACCGGCGGTAAGCGCAAGGGCCAGCAGGACGGCGGTCTTGGTGAAAGTGGCCATGAAACGCTCCAGGGATGAACGAAATTGCGGCGTATTCTGTCAGAAATTTCGCAATATCGTTCATCCCTAAGTTCACACCTTGTCGGACTCCTCTTGAAGCCGGTCCATCTCGAACAGCCGCGCCAGTTCCGTGCGGGCTTCCTGGGCCGATTGCAATACTTTGGCCGCGTCGTCATACACCGCGTGTTGAGCGGCGAGTAACTGGTGGTCGTGGTTTTTGAATCGATCAATGCGTGCATCGGCCTGGGCCTGGCTCAAGCCGAGGCCGACCAGGGTGCGACGGCTCATTTCCAGGCTGGAGTAGAAGGTCTCGCGCACCGGCGAGGCGTCCAGGTCGACCAGGCGGTGAACGTGCTGGCGGTTACGTGCGCGGGCGATGATTTTCATGTGCGGATAAAGGCTGCGCACCAGGGCGGCGGTCTTGATATTTATTTCCGGGTCGTCCATGGCGATCACAAAAAACTCGGCTTGGTCGACCTTGGCTGCATGTAGGATTTCCGGGCGCTGCGGGTCGCCGTAGAACACCGGCATGCCGCCGAAGCTGCGGGTCAGCTCGATGGTTTCCACCGAGGTGTCGAGGGCAATGAACGAGATGTTTTGCGCGCGCAGGATCCGCGCGACGATCTGGCCCATACGGCCCATGCCGGCGATCACCACGCGGGGCGCATCGCTTTCGATGGTGCGGTATTCCTCCGGCACCTCCACGGTCTTGGCCTTGTGTTTGAACAGCTTGGGGCACACCAGCAACAGCAGCGGCGTCACCGCCATCGACAAGGTGATGGTCAGCACCAGCACATCGTAAAGGTGCGGCTCGAACAGGCCCTGGTCGCGGCCGATCTTGAACACCACAAAGGCAAACTCACCACCCGCCGCCAGCACGATACCGAGGCGCAAGGCGCTTTCGCGGTTGAGGTCACCCACCAGCCGGCCCACGGCGTACAGCAGCGGCAGTTTCAGGCCGATCAGCAGCAAGGTCAGCCCGATCACCATCAACGGCGTGCTGAGCAGCAGGCTGAGGTTGGCGCCCATGCCCACGCTGATAAAAAACAGGCCCAGCAGCAGGCCCTTGAACGGCTCGATCTGGGATTCCAGCTCGTGGCGATATTCCGAATCGGCCAGCAGCAGCCCGGCGAGGAAGGCACCGAGGGCCATGGACACACCCACCAGTTCCATCAGCCACGCGGTGCCGATAACGACCAGCAGCGCGGTGGCGGTGGACACTTCGCGCAGGCCGGTCTTGGCGACGATGCGAAACACCGGGCGCAACAGGTAGCGCCCACCGATGATCACCACGGCGATGCTGCCCAGTATCTGCAGCACGTGTTGCACGCCCTGGGCTTCGGTCGTCGGGTGATCGCTGCCGGCCAGCAGCGGCACCATGGCGATCAGCGGGATCGCCGCGATGTCCTGGAACAGCAGGATGGCAAAGGCCAGGCGCCCGTGGGGCTGGTTGAGTTCCTTGCGTTCGGCCAGGCTTTGCAGGCCAAAGGCAGTGGAGGACAGCGCCAGGCCCAGGCCCAGCACGATTGCACTGTTCCACGGCTGACCAAATAGCCACAGCGCCGCCACGCCCATCACCACGCCGGTGAGCACCACCTGGGCCAGGCCGACGCCGAACACCGCCTTGCGCATCACCCATAAACGTTTGGGCGACAGCTCCAGGCCGATGATAAACAGCAGCAACACCACGCCCAGTTCAGAAAATTGCGCCACGCTCTGCGGGTTGCCCACCAGGCCCAGCACGGACGGGCCGATGATCACACCGGCAAACAGATAGCCCAGCACGGCGCCCAATTGCAGGCGCTTGGCCAAAGGCACGGTCAACACAGCGGCGAGCAGGAACACCACGGCTGCTTGTAACAGGTTGCCTTCATGGGGCATTGAGATCTCCCAGATCTTTAAAGCGAATCAACAGGGCGTTATTAGCGCCTTTTTTACATTTGGAAACTTGTATTTATGTCGCGACAGTCAATGGATGCTGGCTGTAATCCCATTCTGACAGGGAGTTTACGAAAGTATTAATACCATTTAATTCAATGACTTTTCTGTAGGTCTACTACCGTTTCGACAAATTGGATCAATTGTCACCACGGTCAGGTATCTCGAATTCGATGCGTGTGGGTCAATAAAGTTGAGCTTCTACGCACCCATGGATGAAAGGCTTGGACCACAAGGAGTTGAGCGTGGATAAAAGACTTGCTACTGCCGTTGTACCTCGTATTTCTGCGCTTTCTCTTGCTATTCGCCTCGGCGTAGCGGGGCTGGTGATGGGCCTTGCAAGCCCCGAAGCGATGGCGGCCTGCTCGCCCGCAAGCCCCACGGCGGGTGCCACGGTGACGTGTACGGGGGTGCCGTCGTTACCGCTGTTTCTGAACACCTTCTCGAGTGCGGTGAATGACCTGACGGTCAACGTCAACCCTGGCGCGCAGCTCAACGCAACGTTGGGCGGCATTGCGTTGAACCTGACCGGTAACAACACCACACTGAACAACTCCGGCACCATCGACCCGGCGCTGCTCGGGTTTGTATCCGTGCTCAGTGGCGGTGTGGTGGTGGGCAATACCGCGGCCAGTACGGTGAATATCACCAACACGGCCACCGGGATCATCCGCGGTACCGGCGCACTGCTGGGGCTTAATCTGACTTCGTTGGGTGGTGCGGCGCTGAACGTCACGAATGGCGTCGGTGGCACCACCACCCTCACCAACGCCGGCACCCTCGGCTCCAGTTCGTTGCTGGGTCTTACGTTGTTTGCCTCTGACACGCCAGTGGTCGCCGTGCAAGGTGGCGGCCAGGTCAACATGACCAACAGTGGCACGCTCACCGGGCGGGTTGCCTTCGAGGCGTCCACTTTGGGTAATACCTTCGTCAACAGCGGGACCATTTCCGGCGGCGTGTCGATGGGAGCAAACAGCACCAACACCTTTACGGCGGTGACCGGGTCGAGCGTGTCCTCGGGTGGCGGTATCGGCTTGAGCCTCGGCGGCCTGTTGGGCGTAAACCTGACGTTTGCCCCCACCGGCCAGGTGGATGGCGGCGCAAACGGCAGCAACACCTTGATCCTGCAAAACCCCGGCGCCACCGGCAGCAGCGGCACTGGCACGGCGTCCAGCGCCACCTATGTCAACTTCAACAACCTGACCATCAACGGCGGCACCTGGACGTTGCAGGGGCCGTTGGTCAGCGGCAGCACAACGCTCAATGGTGGCATTTCGCAGTTCGATAACAGTGCGACGTTCGGTACTGGGGCAATCACCGCCAATGGCGGGATTATCGAGGCAACGGCCAATAACCTGACGCTGGCTAACCTGCTCACGCTGGGCACCGGCGGGTTGACCGTCCAGGGCGCCAATACCGGGCTGACCCTGGGCGGCGTGCTCTCGGGCACCGGCGGCTTGACCAAGACGGGCACGGGTCAACTGATCCTCAATGCCGCTAACACTTACACCGGCGCCACCACGCTGTCCGGCGGTTCGGTGCAGTTGGGCAATGACCTGGCGCTGAGCAGCGGCGCTGTCACCGTCACGGCCGCATCGACTTTGCAGGCGCCTGGCACAGTCAGCCTTGCCAACACGTTCACGCTTAACGACAACCTGACGACCGATGTGGCCGGTACGCTGAGCCTGAACGGAGCCATTACCGGCAATGGTGGGCTTACCCAGAGCGGCGCGGGCAGCCTGACGCTCAATGGCGTCAACACCGGCTTCAGCGGCGCCACCAACCTGGGCGCCGGCACCCTGGTGCTGGGCAATAACAATGCCCTGGGCAGCGGCAACCTGAATGTGACAGGTACTGCCAACCTGGACACCAGTGGCGCCTCATTACTGAACAACAATGTCGTCTTGACCGGCGATCTCAGCCTGCTCAACGCCAACCCACTGACCCTGAGCGGCGTGATGTCCGGCGTCGGCGGCCTGACCAAAACCGGCGCGGGCCTGCTGACCCTGGCCGGTAACAACACCCGCAGCGGTGTAACGTCGCTGAACGCCGGCGGTTTGTTGCTCAGCACCAACACCGCCCTGGGGACGGGCGCGCTGAATACGGCTGCGGGCACTTCGCTGGACGCCACGACGGCGGTGACCCTCGCCAACGCGGTCAACCTGGCCGGCAACCTGGGCATTGGCGGCACCGCCGACCTGACGCTGGCCGGTACGATCAATGGCGCTGGCAGCCTGACCAAAAACGGCGCCGCCAATCTAGTGCTCAACGGCGTCAACAACTTCCTGGGCGGCACCACGCTCAATGCGGGCACCCTGACGGCTGGCTCCAACTCAGCCCTGGGTCTGGGTAACTTGACCGTTGGCGGCGCGTCGACGCTGGACAGCAGCGGGGCATTCAGCCTGGGCAACAACGTTGTGCTCAACGCCGGGTTGACGGCCGGCGGTACCAATAACCTGACCCTGGCGGGTGTGCTCAGTGGGGCAGGGCCGCTGACCAAAAGTGGCCTGGCCAACCTGACCCTCAACGGCAACAACACCTTCAGCGGCGGCACCACCCTCAATGCCGGGACCTTGACCCTGGGCAACGCCAATGGCCTGGGCAGCGGCGCCTTGACCGTCGGCGGTGCGGCGACCCTGGACACCAGCGCGTCCTTTGGCATCGGCAATGCCATTGCGCTGAATGCTGACCTTACGGTCGCCGGCAACAACGACCTGAGCCTGAACGGCGTGGTCAGCGGCGCTGGCAACCTGATCAAAAATGGCTTGTCCGACCTGACCCTGGCCGGCAACAACACCTTCACCGGCGCCGTGAACGTGGTCTCCGGCAGCCTGACGTTGCTCAATGCCAATGCCTTGGGCAGCACTTCCGGGGTTAACGTGAGTGCGGGCGCCGGGGTCAACCTGGCCACCGACGTCAGCCTGGCCGGCTTGAGCGGCAGCGGTAGCGTGCAACTGAGTGGCGCCAACAGCTTGACCGTTGGCGGGGTCAACACCACCAGTACGTTTGATGGTGATTTGAGTGGCGCTGGCGGGCTGATCAAGGTCGGCACCGGCACTCTCAACCTTACCGGCATCAATGGCGTCACTGGCAACACGGCGATCAATGCAGGCACCTTGAACCTCAGTGGTTCCCTGGCCAGCGCCCAGGTCAATGTCAACAACGGCGGTACGCTGACCGGTACCGGTTCGCTATTGGGTGCGCTGAACGTCAATAACGGCGGCCATTTGGCCTTGAGCAGCGGCAATACCTTGTCAGCCGGTGCACTGAACATGGTCGCGGGTGGCAACCTGGATGTTGCCCTCGGTGCGCCATCCCTCACTTCCTTGCTCAATGTCGGCGGTAACGTGGCGCTCGCCGGCAACCTGAACGTCACCGATGCCGGTGGTTTTGGCGCGGGCACTTATCGCCTGATCAACTACACCGGCGGCCTGACCGGTGGCCTGACGGTAGCGGGTGTTCCCGTGGGTTATGGCCTCGGCGATCTGCTGGTACAAACCTCGGTCGGCAACCAGGTCAACCTGGTGGTGTCGGCGCCCAATATCCGCTTCTGGGACGGCAGCCAAGCTATCGCCAACGGCGTGGTGGATGGCGGCACGGGCGCCTGGACCGCCGGCGGTACCAACTGGACGTCCGCCGACGGCTTGACCAACTCTCCTTGGTCCAGTGGCTTTGCGGTGTTCACCGGTGCTGCCGGTACGGTCACCGTGCAAGGCCCGCAAGCCTTTACCGGCCTGCAGTTTGTCACCGACGGCTACAGCCTGGTCAGCGGCGCAGGCGGGCAATTGACTGCGATCAATGGCGGCAGTGGCAATGTATCGATGCGTGTAGATCCGGGCGCAACCGCGACCGTCGGGGTCAATATCGATGGCGCCGGCACCTTGAACAAGCTCGACACCGGCACCCTGGTGCTCAACGGCGCCAACACCTATACCGGTGGCACCTTGCTCAATGGCGGCGCGCTTATCGTCGGTAGCAACACTGCGCTGGGCGGCGGCCTGTTGACGACAGCGGCCGGGACGACACTGGACAGTAATGCTGCCATCACCTTGGGCAACACGGTGCTCTTGAACGGCGACACCACTGTCGCGGGCGGCAACGCGCTGACCTTTAATGGCGGGATCAGCGGCGTTGGCGGCCTGATCAAAAACGGCGCGGCCACTTTGACCCTGGGCGCAAGTAACACTTTCCTCGGGCCTGTGGCCTTGAACGCGGGTGGGCTGATCCTGGCCGCCAACAATGCCTTGGGCGCTGGCGCGTTGAATGCGGCTGGCGGCACGACACTGGATGCCAGTGCGGCGGTCACTGCCAATAACGCGATCAACCTGGCAGGCAACCTGGGTATAGGCGGCACGGCTGACCTGACCTTGGGCGGTGCAATCAATGGTGCTGGCAGCCTGACGAAAAATGGCGCAGCCAACCTGATCCTCAATGGTGCTAATACCTACCTCGGCGGCATGACGCTGAACGCGGGCACATTGACCCTGGGCAATAACCTCGCGCTGGGCCTGGGCAACCTGACGGTGGGGGGTGCTTCGACGCTCGATAACAGCAGCGCGCTGAGCATCGGCAATGGTGCTGTGCTGAACGCTGCGTTGACGGTGGCTG
This sequence comes from Pseudomonas edaphica, assembly GCF_005863185.1. GTDB lineage: Bacteria > Pseudomonadota > Gammaproteobacteria > Pseudomonadales > Pseudomonadaceae > Aquipseudomonas > Aquipseudomonas edaphica. The sequence goes on along the minus strand of NZ_VBVZ01000308.1, from coordinate 84 downwards.
GCAACAATGACCTGACCCTGGGTGGCCTGCTCACGGGCACCGGCGCGCTGGTCAAGGATGGCGCGGCCAACCTGACCCTTAATG
>NZ_VBVZ01000307.1 GCF_005863185.1 Pseudomonas edaphica | reverse complement strand
GGTGTACCCGTCCCAGGAAGTGCTCGACAAACTCTATATTTCCACCACGCCGACCCCGGCGACCATGCGCCTGATGACCCGCGCCTGGAGCAAAGTGAAGACCAACAAATGATCCCGTCCAATGACCACGCCCGGTCCTACTACCGGGCTTCGGCCAATACCATGCCGGAGCGCCCGTCACTGGGCGCCGACCTGAGCGCCGATGTGTGCGTGATAGGCGGCGGGTTCACTGGCGTCAACACCGCCATCGAACTGGCCCAGCGCGGGCTCTCGGTGATCCTGCTGGAGGCCCGGCGCATCGGCTGGGGCGCCAGTGGGCGCAATGGCGGGCAACTGATTCGTGGTATCGGCCATGATGTGTCGGGGTTCGCCAAGTATGTGGGTGAGGAGGGCGTGCGTTACCTGCAGCACGCCGGGATCGACTCGGTGGCGCTGGTGGGCGAGCGTATCGCCCAGCACAACATTGACTGCGATTTGCGTTGGGGCTTTTGCGAACTGGCCAACACCCCGGCGCAGTTTGCCGCGTTCAAGGGCGAGCAGGCCGGCCTGGCAGCGCTGGGTTATGCCCCTGAAACCCGCCTGGTCGGCCCGCAAGACATGGCGCAGGTGGTGGGCTCCAGCGTCTACGCTGGCGGCCTGGTGGACATGGGCTCCGGGCACTTGCACCCGTTGAACCTGGTGCTGGGCGAGGCGCAGGTGGCCGAGTCGCTCGGGGTGAAGATTTTCGAACAGACCCAGGTGCTGGAGCTTGTACACGGCGATACGGTGCAGGTGCGTTGCGCCGGCGGCACGGTGCGCGCGGCTAATCTGGTACTGGCTTGTAACGCGCACTTGGAGGAACTGGAACCGCGCTTGAGCGGTAAGGTACTGCCGGCGGGCAGCTACATCATCGCCACCGAGCCTCTGTCGGTCGAATTGGCCCAGCAGTTGATTCCGCAAAACCTCGCCCTGTGCGATCAGAAAGTCGGGCTCGATTACTACCGGCTCTCGGCTGACCGGCGCCTGCTGTTCGGCGGCGCCTGCCATTACTCGGGGCGTGACCCTGCGGATATTGCCGCGTATATGCAGCCCAAGTTGCTCAAGGTGTTCCCGCAGTTGGCAGGCACCGCCATCGAGTTCCAGTGGGGCGGCAAGATCGGCATCACCGCCAACCGCTTTCCCCAGGTCGGGCGCCTCAAGCAGTACCCGAATGTGTTCTACGCCCAGGGCTATTCCGGGCATGGCCTGAACGTGACCCACTGGTGCGCGCGCCTGCTTGCCGAAGGCATTCACGCCGGTGCAAGCCACGGCCTGGATATCTTCAGCCAAGTGCCGCACATGACCTTCCCCGGCGGCAAGGCCCTGCGCTCGCCGCTGCTGGCGTTGGGGATGCTGTGGTATCGGTTGCGAGAAATGCTCTGACTGGCAGCCGCGTTTAACCGGATGAGCCTGAGGGGGAAAGATTGAGGTAAGGGCGTGAGTGGCTGACATTGGACCGAGTATGTCCGGGGCGATGAGGTTACCCGTTGCCCTGGCCTTCACAGGCTTTCAGTCAGCACCTTCCTGAACGTTTCCACCAAAGGCCGCAAATTAACCCGGTGCCATGCCGCCCACAGCGGCGTGGTGTAGGTCAGCCATGGCAATTCACGCAACACCACCCCAGGCGGCGCATTCCGGCTCAGCCCCTTTTGCACCATCGCCACACCCAAACCCGAGGCCACCAACCCCAGGGCGGTAAACGGCTCACTGGCTTCCATAGGGATTTGCGGCGTAAAACCAGCACGAATGCACGCCGCCACAAAGTCATCCGCCGGGTTGGCGCCAGGCTTGCGTTGCACGCCGATCCACTCCTGATCAGCCAGATGCTCGGGTAACAACTCGCTGTGGCGCGCCAATGCATGATGTTCCGGCAGCGCCAGCAGCATCGGGTCGTCCAGCACCTGCAGCGCCGTCAGGTCCGGGTCATCGGTGGCCGGTGGCTCGCCGACCAGGGCAATGTCGAGGCTGCGTTGACGCAAGCCTTCGAGCTGTTCCAGCGACGGCAAGTTGTACAGCTTGATATGCACGGTAGGCCGGTCATCCCTCAATACGCGCAACGCATTGGGCAGCACGCCGGCGTGCATCGCGTTTTCGATGTAGCCGATGCACAAGCCGCCTTCTTCGCCGCGTCCCAGGCGTTTGCCCAAGGATTCCAAGCGATTGGCGTGGGTCAACAGCGCCTTGGTTTCCGCCAGGAACGTCTGGCCATCGCGGGTCAGGCGGATGCGCTGCTGGCTGCGTTCGAACAAGGTCAGGCCCAGGCGCTCTTCAAGCTGGGCGATCTGGCGGCTCAGCGGTGACTGCGAGATATGCAGGCGCTCGGCGGCACGGCCGACGTGTTCTTCTTCCGCGACCACTTCGAAGTAGCGCAGTTGGCGAAGATCAATCATGTGTAAGACCTTTCAGGACTCAAGTTGGTCGCAGTATGTCTTGGACGGTCCGATCTATGCAATCTAGGATCTGCTCAACGGTCACAGCGACCCACAACCGATTGAGGACCCACCATGAGCTTGAAAGACAAATTGCCCGGCCCGCTGGGCTTCGGCACCGCACCGCTGGGCAATATGTTCCGCGCAATTGCCGAAGACGAAGCCCAGGCCACCGTCGAGGCTGCCTGGAATCACGGCGTGCGTTACTTCGACACCGCTCCCTTCTACGGCTCGGGCCTGTCGGAAATCCGCCTGGGCCATGCGCTGTCTCAGTACAACCGCGATGACTTCGTGCTCAGCACCAAAGTTGGCCGGGTGATTCTCGATGAAGTCGAAGAAAGCGCCCGCGACCTCGGCGAAAAAAGCGGCGTGTTCGAACACGGCCGCCCCAACAAGATGCTCAATGACTACAGTGCCGACGCCACCTTGCGTTCCATCGAAGACAGCCTCGAGCGCCTGCAAACCGACCGCCTGGACATCGTGTGGATTCACGACATCGCCCAGGACTTTTACGGCGACCAATGGCTGGACTACTTCAACCAGGCCCGCACCGGCGCCTTCAAGGTGCTGACCCGCCTGCGTGAAGAAGGCGTGATCAAGGCCTGGGGCCTGGGCGTCAACCGCGTTGAACCCTGCGAGTTGACCCTTGACCTCAGCGAAGCCCGGCCCGATGGCTTCCTGCTGGCCGGCCGCTACACTTTGCTGGACCACGAACGCGCCTTGCAGCGTTTGATGGACGCAGCCTTGGCGCAGAACGTCGAGATCGTCGTCGGCGGGCCTTACAGCTCCGGCATTCTGGCCGGTGGCGCGCACTTCGAATACCAGCAGGCGAGCCCCGCGATCATCGATAAAGTCGAGCAGATCAAGGCGATTGCCCAGGCGTTTGGGGTAAGTATAAAAGCCGCAGCCCTGCAATTTTCCCTGGCGCATCCGGCCGTGGCGGCGGTGATTCCAGGTGCCAGTCGTCCGGGGCGGATTGCCGAAGACGTTGCAGCGTTGTCAGAGAAGATCCCGGCAGCCTTCTGGCAGGCGCTGCGCGAGGCCCGGTTGATTTCGGCCCGTGCGCCTCTGCCGCTCTAACTTCAGGAGTACCACCGATGAACATTGATGTAAGCGGCAAAGTAGCTATCGTCAGCGGCAGCACCGCCGGTATTGGCCTGGGCATCAGCCAGGCGCTGGCCGCCTGCGGCGCCACCGTGGTGGTGATCGGGCGCGAATCGGGCAAGGTCGACGATGCGCTGGCAAGCATTCGCCAGGCGGTGCCGGGCGCTGATCTGCGCGGGCTGGTGGCGGATCTTGGCACCGCCGAAGGCGCCGCGAAACTGTTCGCCGCCGAACCGCGTGCCGACATCCTGGTCAACAACCTCGGCATCTTCAACGATGTGGATTTCTTTGATGCGCCCGACAGCGAGTGGACGCGCTTCTATGAGGTCAATGTGATCTCCGGCGTGCGCCTGGCACGGCATTACACGCCCGGCATGGTCGAGCAGGGCTGGGGGCGGGTGATCTTCGTGTCGTCGGAGTCCGGCGTGGCCACACCGGCCGACATGATCAACTACGGCGTGACCAAAAGCGCCAACCTCGCGGTTTCCCATGGCCTGGCCAAGCGCTTGGCGGGCACCGGGGTGACGGTTAACGCAGTGCTGCCGGGGCCGACTTTTACCGACGGCCTGGAGCAGATGCTCAAGGACTCCACACAAAAGTCCGGGCGCAGTGCGCGGGACGAGGCCGACGTATTTGTACGTAACGCACGGCCGACCTCGATCATCCAGCGCGCGGCAAATGTGGATGAAGTGGCGAACCTGGTGGCGTACATTGCTTCACCGCTGTCCTCTGCAACCACAGGCGCTGCGCTGCGGGTCGACGGTGGTGTGGTCGACAGCATGGCGATCTGAAGTCTTTATTTTTCCTGGAGTATTTAGTGTGGCGACAGCTTCTTCTGTAATTGAAATCCCGGTTTCGGCCGATCAGGTCTGGCAATTGGTCGGTGGCTTCAACGCGCTGCCGGATTGGCTGCCGTTTATCGTCAAGAGCGAGCCGAGCGAGGGCGGGCGCGTGCGCCACCTGCAAACCGCAGATGGCGGTGTGGTGGTCGAGCGTTTGCAGCGTTTTGATAACGTGGCACGCAACTACAGCTACACCATCGAGCAATCGCCGTTTCCGGTGAGTGCTTACCTTGCGACCTTGCAGGTTGAGGCGCTCACCGACAGCTCGGCGAAAGTGACCTGGTCCGGCGTGTTCACCCCGGCAGCCGGGACCACGGACGCGGCGGTGGAAGAGTTGTTCACCGGAGTGTACAGCGGCGGCCTCGAAGCGCTGCGCGCCAACTTCTAACTAACCGGCAAAGCCGTTCCAATGTGGGAGCTGGCTTGCCTGCGATAGCGGAGTGTCAGGCAATGCAAATTTGCCGGGTACATCGTCATCGCAGGCAAGCCAGCTCCCACACGGTTTTGTAGCGCCTGGAGATGATCGTTCCCACGCTCTGCGTGGGAATGCCTCTTGTGACGCTCCGCGTCACGCTGTGGGACGCGGAGCGTCCTGGGCTGCATTCCCACGCGGAGCGTGGGAACGATCAGGCTTCGGGCATCAACTGCTGCCGACACTCCAGCACCAACCGCGCACCACCACGCTGGCTGCTGCCAACCTCCAGCTTGAACCCGTGCAAGTTGATGATCGCCGCCACAATCGACAAGCCCAAACCGAAGCCGCCTTGCTGGTCGCTTTCATCCACGCGATAAAAACGCTGGAACACCGCATCACGTTCCGCCGCCGGAATACCCGGCCCGGAGTCGTGCACTTCGATGCGCGTGCTGCCGCCGTCATTCACACCACGCAAGATCACCTCGCCACCGGCGGGCGAGAACTTGATCGAGTTGCTCAGCAGGTTGGCCAAGGCTTCGAACAGCAGCGCACGGTCGCCGGTGATCCACGGCAGCGCTTCGGGCACTTCGAGGCGCAACTGCAATTCGCCTTCTTCGGCCAATGGCAGATAAAAGTCATGCAGCTCGCGCAGCAGTGGCAACGGGTCCATTACCAGGAAACCCGAGCGGCGCTGGTGGTCTTCCAGCTCCGAGATGCGCAATAGCCCGCGAAAGCGCGCCATCAGGGTGTCGGTCTCGGCGATGGCGTCGTCGAGCTTCACCGCGTACACCGAGTTTTCCTCGGCTTCCTGCTTGATGCGGTAAAGCTGCGCGCGCAAGCGTGTCAGCGGAGTGCGCAGGTCGTGGGCAATGTTGTCGCACACGCCCTTGACCTCGTTCATCAGCTTCTCGATGCGGTCAAGCATGGCGTTGACGATGGCCGCGAGCATGTCCAGTTCGTCACGGCGATTCGACAGCGGCAAACGGTGGGTCAGGTCGCCGGCGACGATAGCCTCGGCGCTGGCCTGGATCCCGCGAATACGCCGCAGCGGGCGGCGGCGCAGCAAATGCCAACCGGCCGCGCCGGGAATAATCGTCAACGACAGCGCCCACAGCAGCGCATGCCAGATGATCCGGGTGACGCCGAACAGCGAACCGTTGGCTCGCACCAGCACCAGCCAGCGGCCGTCTTCGGTGTGGGTGGCGACGGCGTCGCAGCTGTCTTTGGGCAGTTTGGGGTCGTCGGACTCGACGCAATTGGCCAGCGCGTGGATCTTGCCGTCCAGCGGCAAGTCCGGTGGCACGGCGCGGATCGGCCCGCTCAGGGGGCGAAATTGCTCATCGAACAGGCCATAGGCGTCCACGCCCTTCATGTCGAAAGTCATGCTGGTGGTCAGGGCTTCCACCAGTTCTTCGCCGTCGAAACGCTGAAACAAGTGCTGACGCTGCATCAACGAGTGGCGGGACAGGTCGCCCAGGTAACCCGACACTTCGAAATACAGCACCCCCATAAGGATGCAACTCCAGGCCACAAACAACGAACTGTAGAGCGCCAGCAAGCGGCTGCTGGAGGAGCGCCAGCCCTTAGAGGGGTTCAGCAATGACATAACCGGAACCTCGTACCGTGCGGATCAGCGGTGTGAGGCCCGGTGGATCGATTTTCTTGCGCAGGCGACCGATATGCACATCGATCAGGTTGGTGCCCGGGTCGAAGTGATAACCCCAGACTTCCTCGAAGATCATCATCCGCGACAGGATCTGCCCGGTGTTGCGCATCAGAAACTCAAGCAGTTTGTATTCGGTGGGCAGCAGGCTCAGCGGCTGCTCGGCACGGCTGGCTTCGCGGCTGATCAGGTTCAGTTCCAGGTCGGCCACGCGCAGGGCGGTTTCGAACTCCTTGACCGTGCTTTTGCGCCGCAGCAGCACTTCGACACGGGCAGCCATTTCGTCGGAGGCGAACGGCTTGGTCAAGTAGTCATCACCACCGGCCCGCAGGCCGCGCACGCGTTCGTCGACATCGGAGAGGGCGCTGATCATCAAGATCGGCGTCGACACCCCGATGGTGCGCAGGGTCGTGACGATGGCCAAGCCATCCAGCTCCGGCAGCATCCGGTCGAGGGTGATCAGATCGTAATCACCACTCACAGCGCGGACCAGGCCTTCGCGGCCGTTGTCCACCCAATCCACGTCCAGTCCATGGCTACTCAGCTCGGCGACGATCTCGCGTGCCGTTACGGCGTCATCCTCGATGGTCAAAATACGGGTCATAGGATTACCTGGTGAGCGATTCACACTAGAAGTGGGGTCATTTTGCCAAGAAGTAGCTGAATGTTTCCTAAATTAAACTTCATCTTGGCAAAACCACCACAAATTTCCGGGTTGCACACAATCATTGTGGGAGCTGGCTTGCCTGCGATAGCGGTGTGTCAGAGACAAAATATCAACCTGGAAG
>NZ_VBVZ01000306.1 GCF_005863185.1 Pseudomonas edaphica | reverse complement strand
ATGCAGGTCGGCGTGGAGGATGCCGAGAAACAGCAGCGCCGGCATGGTGACGTTGAACACCAGCGACGATGCAACGTGGATGAAGTTGTCGTTGATCCAGTTGATGCGCTTGAGCAGCACACCCAAAAACAGCATGGCAAACACCGGCGCGGTGATGGTCAGGGTGGTGAGGAAGATAGCCAGCATGCCGGGGAGAACCTTGGTGGGTGTCGTCAGGTGGCTAATGATAAGCCATGCAGCCCGGTTCGTCTGGGCAACCCCGAGCAAATGTGGGAGCTGGCTTGCCTGCGATGGCGCAGTGTCAGTCGATGCATTCGTTACTGATACACCGCCATCGCAGGCAAGCCAGCTACCACAGAGTCCGTGCTGGTCTCAGGTGATGGGCGCGGGGTTGAACAGGGTGATGTCGTTATGCAGCTTATGCCGCTGCGCCCACGTCTGTTTCTTGCCGCTGGCCACATCCAGGTAGAAGTGGAACAGCTCCCAGCCCAGCTCCTCGATGGTCGCACGCCCGGTGGCGATACGCCCGGCGTCGATATCGATCAAGTCCGGCCAGCGCTGCGCCAGTTCCGTGCGCGTTGAGACCTTCACCACCGGTGCCATCGCCAGCCCGTAAGGCGTGCCACGCCCGGTGGTGAACACATGCAGGTTCATCCCGGCCGCCAGTTGCAGGGTGCCACAGACAAAGTCGCTGGCCGGCGTGGCGCAAAAGATCAGGCCCTTGCCCTTGAACCGCTCACCCGGGCCAAGCACGCCATTGATCGCGCTGCTGCCGGATTTGACAATGGAGCCCAGGGACTTCTCGACAATGTTCGACAACCCGCCCTTCTTGTTGCCCGGCGTGGTGTTGGCGCTGCGATCCGCCTCACCCTTGGCCAGATAACGGTCGTACCAGTCCATTTCCCTGACAAGTTCCTGGGCAACTTCCTTGCTCTCGGCGCGCGACGTCAGCAGGTAGATGGCGTCGCGCACTTCGGTGACTTCGGAAAACATCACCGTCGCCCCGGCTCGCAACAGCAAATCCGAGGCATAACCCAACGCCGGGTTGGCGGTGATGCCGGAAAACGCATCACTACCGCCGCATTGCATGCCCAGGATCAGTTCGGACGCCGGCACGGTTTCCCGGCGACGCTGGTCGAGCTTCTTCAAGCGGGTTTCGGCCAGTGCCATGATCTGCTCGATCATTTCGGTAAACCCGTGGCTGGAGTCCTGCAAGCGGTACAGCCACGGCTCACTGAGGTCGACGGAACTGTCGTTGTCGTGCATCACCTGCCCGGCCTGCAGCTTTTCGCAGCCCAGGCTGATCACCAGCGCTTCGCCGCCCAGGTTCGGGTTGCGTGCCAGGTTGCGCACGGTGCGGATCGGGATGTAGGCATCGGTCGCGGTGATGGCCACGCCACAGCCGTAGCTGTGGGTCAGCGCCACCACGTCGTCAACGTGCGGGTACTTGGGCAGCAACTCGTCCTTGATGCGCTTGACCGCATGGTCCAGCACACCAGTGACGCATTGCACCGTGGTGGTGATGCCGAGAATATTGCGCGTGCCCACGGTGCCGTCGGCGTTGCGGTAGCCCTCAAACGTGAAGCCTTCCAACGGCGCCTGGGTTGCTGGCACCTCGGTCGACAGCGGCAAGCTGTCCAGCGGCGGCGCAGTCGGCATGCGCAATTGGTCTTCCTGCACCCAACTGCCACGCGGAATCGGCGCCAGCGCATAGCCGATGGTCTGGCCGTAGCGAATAATCTCACCGCCTTCGGGGATATCTTCCAGGGTCACCTTGTGGCTCTGTGGAATGAAATCCACGGTGACCAGGCCGTCCGGAAACTCGGTGCCGGCCGGCACGCCCTGGTCGTTCACCACGATCACCACATTGTCGCGCGCGTGCAAACGAATCGAGCGCGGCGAGTCGGCATGTTCAATCAACTGCATTACATCGCCCCTCAGGAGTGCGCTTGGGTAAGGTTAGTCAGTTCCGGCCCTTTGCTTGGCGGCTCTTTGAGCACCACGCGCTTGATCGGGCCGACGATCACCAAGTAGCTGAACACCGCCAACAGCGCGTTGGCGCCGACGATCACCAACGCCCACTTGAACGAGCCGGTGGTGGCGATGATGTAACCAATGACGATCGGCGTGCTGATGGACGCCAGGTTGCCAAACATATTGAACAAGCCGCCACTGAGCCCGGCGATTTGTTTCGGCGAGGTGTCGGACACCACCGCCCAACCCAGTGCGCCAACGCCTTTACCGAAGAAGGCCAGGGCCATAAAGCCCACCACCATCCATTCGATATCCACGTAGTTGCACGCCACGATGCTGCACGACACCAGCAAGCCACCAATGATTGGCGCCTTGCGCGCGAAGGTCAGCGAATGCCCCCGGCGCAACAGGTAATCGGAAATCAAACCGCCCAACACGCCGCCGATAAACCCACAGATGGCCGGCAAGGATGCAATGAACCCCGCCTTGAGAATGGTCATGCCACGCTCCTGCACCAGATACACCGGGAACCAGGTCAGGAAGAAATAGGTGATGCCATTGATGCAGTACTGGCCCAGGTACACGCCGAGCATCATGCGGTTGGTGAGCAGTTGGCGGATGTAATCCCACTTCGGCCCGTCGGTTTTCTGGCCTTTGGTTTTGTCCTGGTCCATGTCGACCATCGCACCGTTGGCCGCGATGTGGTTGAACTCGGCTTCGTTGATCATCGGATGCTGGCGCGGGCTGTGGATAAGTTTCAGCCAGATCAGCGAGAACAGGATGCCGATGCCGCCCATCACGATAAACACGTGCTGCCAGCCGAAGCTGTAGACGATCCAGCCCATCAGCGGTGCAAACAGTACCGTAGCGAAGTACTGCGCCGAGTTGAAAATCGCCGAAGCAGTGCCGCGTTCGGCCGTAGGAAACCACGCCGCCACAATACGGGCGTTTCCGGGAAACGAAGGCGCCTCAGCCAGGCCCACCAAAAAGCGCAGCATAAACAGCGCAACAATCGCGGTGGAAACCCCGAACTCACCCACATAGCCTTGCAGCACGGTGAACAGCGACCAGGTGAAGATGCTCAGCGCGTAGATTTTTTTTGAACCGAACCGGTCCAGCAGCCAGCCACCGGGGATTTGCCCGGCCACGTAGGCCCAACCGAATGCAGAGAAGATATAACCGAGGGTGACCGCGTCGATGCCGAGGTCTTTTTGCAGGCTGGAGCCGGCGATGGCGATAGTGGCTCGGTCGGCGTAGTTGATCGTGGTCACCAGGAACAGCATGAGCAGGATCAAATAGCGGACGTGAGTCGGCTTGGTCGCTTGCATGAAGATGTACTCCCACTAATTATTTTTTTTGCGGGTAATGGTCTTGTTGTATGCGGGACCGGCTTTATGTGGGAGCTGGCTTGCCTGCGATACAGGCACCGCGGTGTGTCAGGTACACCGCAGTGATGCTATCGCAGGCAGGCCAGCTCCCACACAAGCAGGGCTCGCAGGTGTTACGAACCGATGTAGCTGGTTTTCACCACGGTGTAGAACTCTTGCGCATAGCGACCTTGCTCACGCGAACCATAGGATGAACCCTTTCGGCCACCGAACGGCACGTGATAATCCACGCCAGCGGTCGGCAGGTTGACCATCACCATCCCGGCCTGGGAGTGGCGCTTGAAGTGGTTGGCGTACTTGAGCGACGTCGTGGCGATGCCCGCCGACAGGCCGAACTCGGTGTCATTGGCCATGGCCAGCGCCGCCTCGTAATCCGCAACACGCACCACATTGGCCACCGGGCCGAAGATCTCTTCACGGCTGATACGCATGGCGGCTTCGCTGTCGGCAAACAGCGTCGGCGCCAGGTAGTAGCCTTCGGTGTCACAGGTCACCAGGCCGCCACCGCTGACCAGCCGCGCGCCTTCGCTTTGGCCGATGTCGATGTACTTCATGTCCTGGTTCAACTGGGCCTGGGAGACCACCGGGCCAATGTCTGTGCCGCTTTTGAGCGCGTGGCCGACTTTGATCGACTTCATGCGCTCGGCCATGGCCGCGACGAACTGGTCGTGGATACCGGCGGTGACGATCAAGCGGCTGGAGGCGGTGCAACGCTGGCCGGTGGAGTAGAACGCGCTCTGTACCGACAGCTCGACGGCCTGTTTGAGGTCGGCGTCATCGAGGATGATCTGCGGGTTTTTACCGCCCATCTCCAACTGTACTTTGGCCTGGCGCGACACGCAGCTGACCGCGATCTGACGCCCGACGCCAACCGAACCGGTAAAACTGATGCCGTCGACTTTCGGGCTGTTGACCAACACATCGCCGACCACACGGCCGCTGCCCATCACCAGGTTGAACACACCGGCCGGGAAACCGGCGCGGGAGATGATTTCGGCCAAGGCCCAGGCGCAACCCGGCACCAGTTCTGCCGGTTTGATCACCACGCAGTTGCCGTAGGCCAGGGCCGGAGCGATTTTCCACGCAGGGATGGCAATCGGGAAGTTCCACGGCGTGATCAGGCCGACCACACCGAGGGCTTCGCGAGTGACTTCAACATTCACGCCTGGGCGTACCGATGGCACGTAATCGCCAGACAAGCGCAGGCATTCGCCCGCGAAGAATTTGAAGATGTTACCGGCGCGGGTCACTTCGCCGATGGCTTCGGGCAGGGTCTTGCCCTCTTCCCGAGCCAGCAAGGTGCCAAGTTCTTCGCGGCGGGCGAGAATTTCGCTGCCGACTTTATCCAGTGCATCGTGGCGTGCCTGGATGCCGGACGTCGACCAGGCCGGGAACGCGGCGCGGGCGGCATCGATGGCGGCGTTGACTTGGGCTACATCGGCCTTGGCGTATTCGCCAATGACATCGGACAACTCCGACGGATTGATGTTATTGCAGTAGTCGGCACCGGCCACCCACTCGCCATTGATGTAGTTTTCAAAACGTTTGGCTTGGGACACAAATCTTCTCCTGACGCAAAAGGCCGCTGATTACTCAGCGGCCTTGTTGATAAGTTACTGCGGACCTTGCTTGTCGATCAGCGCGGCCAGGGCTTCGTATTCTTCCGGCAGCAGGTCGGTCAGCGGCGTGCGCACCGGGCCTGCGTCGTAACCAGCAATTTTGGCGCCCGCCTTGACGATGCTCACCGCGTAACCGGCTTTACGGTTGCGGATATCGAGGTAAGGCAGGAAGAAGTTGTCGATGATCCTGGCAACGGTGGCGTGATCGTCCTGGGCAATCGCGTGGTAGAAGTCCATCGCGGTTTTCGGGATGAAGTTGAACACCGCCGAGGAGTACACCGGCACGCCCAGGGCCTTGTAGGCAGCGGCGTAAACCTCGGCAGTCGGCAGGCCGCCGAGGTAGCTGAAACGGTCGCCGAGACGGCGGCGAATCGACACCATCAGCTCAATATCACCCAGGCCATCTTTATAGCCGATCAGGTTCGGGCAGCGCTCGGCCAGGCGTTCGAGCAAGGGTGCAGTCAGGCGGCAAACATTGCGGTTGTAGACCACTACGCCGATTTTGACCGACTTGCACACGGCCTCAACGTGGGCGGCGACGCCGTCCTGGCTGGCTTCGGTCAGGTAGTGCGGCAACAGCAGCAAGCCTTTGGCGCCAAGACGCTCGGCTTCCTGCGCATATTCGATGGCCTGACGGGTCGAACCGCCGACACCGGCGAGGATCGGCACGCTGGTGGCGCAGGTATCAACGGCGGTCTTCACCACTTGGGAATATTCGCTGGCGGCCAGGGAGAAAAACTCACCGGTGCCGCCGGCGGCGAACAAGGCGGTGGCGCCATAAGGGGCCAGCCATTCCAGACGCTTGATGTAGCCCGCCTGGTGGAAGTCACCCTGGGCATTGAAATCGGTTACCGGAAAAGACAGCAGACCGTGGGAGAGGATGGACTTCAGTTCTTGTGGATTCATTATTCGAACACCCTGGATGAAGACTTTCTGTCGAAAGGTTGTTGTTGGTTTTGATGATGTCGTACGTCATCGTACAACTATAAAATGATTCGTCAACTGCAATTCATCGGGCTTCATCCGCAGGCACGTGTTTAAACGCAGCTTCTTGACGTAGGAAATTATTCCTCTATGCTCTGAATGACTGTATGCATATACAGTTATTACGGAAGATTCCTACGACATAGCAAGGAGCTAACATGTCAGGTCTTGAACTCGCAGCACCCGAAAAAACACCGCCCACCCTACGTTTTGAAGGCGCTGAACACACTGCCATCGGCGATGACACGCTGCTGCGTTTCGTCAAGGACGCCCCGGCGATTCCTGCGCGGCAAGTCGAATTGCACCTGCCCAACGGTCTGGCGCTGACCTACGGCCAAGTGATTGCCCTGGGCGGTGACTTCTATGGCATTCCCGGCCAGGCCATCAGCGATGGCGCCTCCCCGGCCGACCGTGTGCAACGTTTTACCGCCGCTTTCAACTCACTGGCGGTGCTACCGGCCTCGCGTGAAGAAGCCGGGAAAATCCTCGCAGTCATGCAAAAGGAGATCAACGCGGTCAACCAGGCCATCCGCGACGGCAAACAACCCCATGAAGCCTATGACGCGCTGGGTGATACGTTGTCCGAAGAATGGAACCGCATTACCGGCGGCGGCAGTGCGGTTTCGGCGCTGATTCCACTGGGGCGTTACTTGAAGCTGGCAGCAGACAACGCCGACCACTTTGGCGAATGGGCGCTGTCGGCGTACCTGGCCGGCCATACGGCGGCACTGCAACAGGCGGTCATCGCGCACCAGACTGGCACCGACCAGGCGCTGGAACTGGCGTATGCAATGAACAGCTTTGCCGATCACTTTTTGACCGATCTGTTTTCTGCCGGCCACCTGCGCGTGCCGCGCAAGCAATTGGCGGCGGTGGTCACGCCAGGAGAGTTGGGCTCACTGATCAGCCGCTTCATGCACGACGAAGACAGCAAGTTCGGGCTCAAGGTACGCAATGCCAAGGGTGATCAATGGCACGCCTATGGGGACAAGCGCTACTTCGATGCGATCGACGCGGACAATCGGGCCATGGTTAAACGTGCAGTGCAGGCCTCGGCCGATGAGATCTTCGAGACCTTTATCAGCGGTGTCGCGCCCTCCCCGGCCAGCTTCAAGGCACCGCTGTATGTGCCGGACCTGAATGCTGCGCAGAACCCGGCGAACAACTTTTCGCCGCTGTTCAAGATGGAGGGTGACAAGGTGCTGCGCCGCAAGGACGTGAATGACCTGAACGACAAGCACTGGACCAATGATTGGTGGGGCTGGAGCACTTACCTGCTGCTCAAGGACTACAAGCC
>NZ_VBVZ01000305.1 GCF_005863185.1 Pseudomonas edaphica | reverse complement strand
ATATTTCAATAAAGCTCAGAGATACGGGGTTAACTCTTATTTCGGGAACCAATAATTCCGGTAAGACAAGTATTTTGCACGCTTTGGCAATTTGGGAGTTCACCAAAATGCTATTGGTTAATTACAGAGGTAGTAAATCGCTGGCGCATGATTACGATTCTAAGAATGGTCTTGGCATTGCACCTGAAGCTTTTTCACCGATAAGTATTCCTTCGCTTCGCTACCTGTGGAAGGACCAGAACACCAATGGGTCCTACGGACTAAAAATAAAAATTGGTTGGAGAGAATCAGGCCAGAGCTATCATCTTGAGTTAGCGTACTCATTGAATGGCAATAATTTCGCGATAAAAAAATCGGACTCCAATCTGCTCGCCGATACCAAGATCCCTGTAATCGCTTATCTCCCACCATTTGGCGGGATGAACGAAAATGAAACTTGGCTATCCATCGCTGATCGGCGCAAGCTTATTGGCAAGGGACAGGCTGGTTCGGTGATCCGCAATCTGTTACTCGACCTATATACTGCACACGAGCAAAAGATCAAGCAGGCCAAGGAAGAATTATTGGCAGGCAGGGTGCGACTCCCTGCCGTAGACAAACAAAAATTGGAACTCGTGGACACCGAGTGGCGGCAGCTTGAGGAAATTCTCACGGACGTTTTCCGCGTAAAGCTTTGCCCAAAACCATTCGACAGTAATTTCCACAATTTTGTGCACGTGGACGTGATTGACGTTGCCGTCAATACAACTACCGGTGCCAAGGAGGCCAGGCCTTCATCGCGGCGAGATCTGATGATCGAGGGTAGCGGATTCCTACAGTGGGTCAGCGTATTTGCTTTGGCACTAGACTCCAATAATGACATTTTACTACTAGATGAGCCTGACGCACACCTGCACACCTCCCTCCAGTCGCTGCTTCTGGAAAAATTAGAAGGCATCTGCCTGCGCAAGAAGAAGCAGATTCTGATGGTAAGCCACAGCCCGGAGCTGATTAAATTAGTCGACTATGAGAAAATGCTCCACGTCGAGCAATCCAAAGCTTCGTATTTGCGTAACAAAGAGCAGAAGGTGCTCGTGCTGGAAGGGCTTGGAAGCAAGTACTTCCCGCTTCTTGATGACATCATAAGATATAAGAAAGTTCTTCTAGTCGAGAATGCTAGTGATGCCCGCGCCTTGCAAAGTATTTGCAAGCAATTGGATATGAAATGGCCTGAAAACCTAGTTCTGTGGGTCACAAACAAGAAGCACTCGGAACGAAAGACACTGATCATCGAGCTTAATCAGAAGATCATGCAGGATACTCGTCAGCCGATCAACGCTTATAGCTTGCGTGACTTGGACGATGAAAATTACAGCACCACCAATGCCGACCTTCAATGGAATACTGATCAGAGAGACGACTCTGGCAAGCACACGATCTTGAGGTATCGGACATTACGGCGTCGGGAGATTGAAAATTACCTAATCATTCCCACTGCGATATCTAGGTATATTTCCAAAAATCGTAAAAACAATGAAATCTCCACAGATGTTGATGCTGTCAATGAGTATTTACTGAAAAAGCATGGGCTGGTTGTGCCAAGCAACTATAAAGAAAGTGACCGCGAAAGTAATTCGGAGGGGCTTTTCAGCAAGGACGGCAAACAAGTTCTTGATGGCATTCGTCGCTACTTCAAAGTAAAATTTAATAAAGAAGACTATATACAACAGATAGAAAAAGGTGAGGTGTGCGCGGATCTTATAACTATAATTAAAGAGCTTATAGATATGTGCAAGACCAAGTAGACGTATTCATTCTTATGTTTAAGTAGTGCCGAAAGCGGTCGATGGTAGCAAATGCTCGCTATGTTGTGTTTAGGGGGGGCGGTTGCTCCTGGCCGATTGTTGCCTGCCGCAAATAGTCACAATCGACCCAAAACCGAAAGTATCATCGCCCAGGTGATCACCGCGGAGCGTTTGAAGCAGGTTTCTGCTGCGGTTGCAGCGGATGCTCATCATGCGTTGTGAAGCCGTCACCTCCCAATCAACTAGTGTTGATGCCTGAGTCCGTAATTGACGTTTGAGATTTTGCTTTCCCCGCCCAACCCTCCGATCAAGCGATCTTTGATCGCGCCGATCGGAGGGTTCATTCGCTTTTTTTCGAAGCCACCGCTATCTACCGTCTAGCGCCACGCCTTTGCCCGTCAGTAATTTTCCCACCGGTATATATCGAGCGCTGTGCATCTACAGAGTGTCGTTGCAGCGATTGTCGTGGGTCTATGGTTACAGAGTTGGCGACACCGGCGACACCGGCGACAATCCATGCGGAGCGGGGCCTGGAGCATGGCGACAAAAATGGCGACAGTCGCCACTGCTTACCCGTTTTGGCAGTGACGCTTGACCAGCTTTTCGAGTGGGTATAACAATTGGCGCACGGACCGCTGTCGTTGACAGCACCAGCCCAGGTAGCCAAAACCTTCAAGGCTACGTCACTCGCGTGGTGGTGGTTCTTCCGAAGTGCGATTAGCATCCGGCGGCTCGCACGGTCACTCCCCAAGAGTGATGGATGCCTACTCGACTGAATCTGCCCACTGCGGCAGACGATGCACCTTCCTCGCTGCGCTGCAGCAACCTCACCTTTTGGCACACTTCGCTGCGCCAGACTGCGCCCGTCTCTTTCTCCCGGAAAGAGACGGGCGCTTGTACCGCTGCTGCAAGCCACGTAGTACAGGGCATTGCCGCAACTCTCCTCGTGACAATCGGCCTGACAAATCCGATTCGTCGCCATCCGCATCGACACAGGCACCGGTGCCGCAGCCTTTGAAAAGGCTGCACCTGACTGACAGTCAGGCATGCCCAAGGTGTCCATGTCGTTGCCTTCTCCTGCTCAGGATCTCCAGGTGCCGAACTCGTCAGTCGGCACAGCCTCCACCCGCCCGCATCTTCGGATGCGTCTAAGGAGGCCAGATTCATGGGGTCATACCCTTGCTCCCGGTCGTAAGGAGCCGTTCGTTCCGCGTCAGTGAACGCCTCACAGGCCGCAGGGGCCTTGATCCCTGATAACACTCAACAGCCGTGGCGGGGCTACGTGAGGACAACCAGCAATGAACGAGGAGAGGGCCCATGCAGCAGTTAGATCCGAAGCTTGAACTACCGCGACCGCCTCGACCGCTTATTGAGTCGAATCCCGTGGCCCAGCCTTATCCGGTGCAGGCACTGGGTGGGATTCTGGGGCCTGCGGTGGAGCGCATGGCCGAGGTCATCGGCGTGCCCCAGGCGCTGGCCGCGCAATCGGTGTTGGCTGCCTCGGCGCTGGCGACCCAAGGTCATGCGGGCTTACAGCTCGACGGGAGAAATTATCCCCTGTCGCTGTACTTGATCACCGTGGCCGCGTCTGGGGATCGTAAAACGGCGGCAGATCGATGTGCATTGCTGCCTGCACGAGAATGGGAGCGTGAGCAGTGGCAGCGCTACCGCGAACAACTCTCCCGGTACCGTGCCGCACAGCGACAGGCGCAGCGTATCAACCCCGCCGATCCCGACTCCGCAAACGGCCTGCCGCTCGAAGCGGAGCCCTCGGCACCCCGGCTGATCACCACAGACCCGACTATCGAAGCCCTGATCAAAGGGCTCTGTCATGACTTGCCTAGCATGGGCCTGTTCTGTGACGAAGGCGGACAGTTCCTCGGCAGCAGCACCATGAGTCGGGATAATCGTTTGAAAGCGGTCACGACCTTGTCGTCACTCTGGGACGGTAGCCCGATTGATCGCGCTCGCTCCATGGTAGGCGAAAGCCTTCGGGCTTATGACCGACGCTTGAGCCTGCACCTCATGCTGCAACCGTACTTGGCCATGCAGTTACTCAGTGACCCGTTGCTGCAGGGGCAAGGCATCCTCGGTCGTTGTTTGATGACCTGGCCCACCAGCCTGGCCGGACAACGCAGCTACCAAGCTGTCGACTTATCCCAAGACGCTGCCCTAAAGCGCTATCACCACCGCCTTTCGGCGCTGTTTCATCTGCCCTGGTCACTTACCCCTGACGGTGCCCTGCAGCTATCACCGCTGACCCTCAGTCCGTTAGCCCGCCGTCGCTGGATTGATTTGCATGATGCCATCGAAGCTCAGCTGGGTGAGTTTGGCGAGCTGGCCAGCGTACGGCCCAGCGGATCGAAGTCTGCCGATAACCTGCTGCGCGTCGCCGGCATTCTTGCAGTTGTGGAGGAGAGCAGCGTCGTGGAGGTCGACCATATCCAGCGGGCCTCGGCCTTAGTTGGCTACTACCTCACCGAGATCCAGCGTCTGACTGAGCAGGAGCCAGTGTGTCGAATTAAGGAGGAGGCTGACCGGCTGCTGCGCTGGCTGCAGATCAAAGATTGGAAGCGCTTCAGTATTCGGGAGCTGAATCGCAATGGTCCCCGCTTTGCCCGGAAGAGCAGTCGCCATGCCGCCAAGCTGCTGGTCGAGTTGCTTGAACATCAGTGGCTGATCACCGACGGTCACACCTTCGAGGTGCGCCATGTTCAATCTTGATGAAGCGCTGCGAAACCATCTGGCTCAGCGCCAAAATGAACCGAAAGTGCGGTTTGTCGCCGCGAGTGTCGCCACTTTGTCGCCACGCTCAAAACCAGACAAGGCAAGGGTTGTCGCCGGTGTCGCCGATGTCGCCACCTTCCGTAAAGCTATCACCTCGCCGACAGCCATCCTTCAGTGGTTGAAAGAGGAAGGCGCGCATCTTTACGTCACCGACAACACGCTGTGTTTTCGCCCGACTGATTGGGCCCAGTTCGCTATCGTGAGTGTGCACTGGAGAGCCCTTTTGCATGATCTCGCGGCGGTCGATCAGGAGCAGGAAAATGACTCGGGTCGGTAAGCGAGCGGGGCGTAATTTTGGCTTTGGTCGCCAGCTCAGTTATGCCGGACCGCAAGCACTGAAAGATCTATTTGGCCATGGCCATTTTGCTACCGTCAAAGCCCATAGCGATCGCTGGCAGGCCTTCGTAAATTGGTGTCGATCCGATGAAGGGCCGAGGCTGAATGACGCGCGACAGATCGATCGTGACATCCTCATGCGGTACGCCACTTATGTGCGGGAGCAGGTTGATCAGGGTAACGTCGGCATCGCCACCGCGCAGAACCGACTGTCCACAGTGAACCGAACGATGGCTGCGCTGCGCGGTGATCAGTACGTCAAAATCCCCAGTCCGAGCAAGGCGCTGGGTTTGCAACGCTCAAGCGTGCGCGGGGAGGCCCCGCAAGGCCAAGATCGTGCTCAGATCAAGTTGATCGCACGCGCACTGTCAGAGCGAGGTCAGCAGCGAGTGGCCGCAATTGTGCATCTGGGCCGGGAGACTGGTATGCGCCTGCGTGAAGCGATCTTGGCGGACCTGCCCCGACTGCAACGTGAGGCCGGGCAACTGGGCAAGATCAACATTCAGGACGGCACCAAAGGCGGTCGATCAGGCGCGTCAGCACCGCGTTGGATAGCGATCACTGATCAAATCCGTGGCGCCTTGGATAGGGCCTGGGAGGCTTCACCCAGTCGCAGTCGGAACCTGTTGGCCCCCAACGAGAGCTACAAAGAGTTTATGCAATCAGTTGTGCGACCGGCACGGGACATCTTGCATGAGCATGGATTGAAAGGCTTTCATGAGCTGCGGGCGGCTTACGCCTGTGAGCGTTATGAGCAACTGACTGGCTTGAATACACCCGTCAATGGCGGTCGTGTTCATCGAGAAGATCGAGAGCTTGATCAGCGTGCACGACAGAAGATCAGCCACGAATTGGGACATAACCGCATCGATGTGGTGAGTGCCTACATCGGAGGTCGGCGATGATGGCCGAGTTCGACATAGCGTTGTTTCTGCGCCCCGTGCTCAAAGGTGCACATGCCACGCGGCAGCGGCACATCAGGCAAGCAGAAAGGATGCACGAGGTGATTCGTGAGCGCTGGGGTTGCGCGACTCCCTGGTCCTGGAGAGAAAAGCACGTGAGATGGTTTCTGAAGCACTACCTGCGGTGCTCAGCTCCAGCTACCGTCGACTACTACGACTTAACAGCAGGGTTGATCCGCCGCAGAAAGGCAAAAGTCGTGGTCGCCTGATAGACCTTTAAGCGTGAGCCCCTGAGTATGGGAATGCGGAGCCTTCCCATACTCAGGGGCTTGGCTGAAGAGGCGCAGGCATACCAGAGATCTAGCGACCGTCGTCACTCCTTTCGCCCTGCTACACGACACGGATCGTAGCCGGTGTCGCGTACTTTTTGGATGCTCAGCGAATTGGTACGACATTGCGGTCCCTGGTTTGATTGATGGCCGATGCCGACAGGCTGCCGGTGGCCGCCTTCTGGATATGTTCACTCCACCAAGCCATCATCGGACGCCGGCGTTCGATGTAGTCCGTCCTGTTGTAGGCGCTACGAACTTCGTCCTTGTCGACATGCGCCAGCGCGACCTCGATCAGTTCCGGATCCCAGCCATGCTCATTCAGGATGGTGCTCGCCATCGAGCGCAAGCCGTGGCTGACTAGACGGTCCTGAAAGCCCATGCGCTTCAACGCCATGTTGGCGGTCTGGCTATTGGCATGGGTGCGGGGATTTCTATCTGAGGGGAACACGTACTCTCTGTTACCACTGAGCTGCTTGAGCGTCTCCAGTAACGACAGTGCCTGATTGGTAAAAGGGATTGTGTGCGGCCGACGCTTTTTCATGCGCTCTGGCGGAATGGTCCAAATGCACTTGTCGAAGTCGATATCTGCCCATCGTGTGGTAGCTGCCTCGGCAGGGCGGGTCATCGTGTGCAGTTGCCATTCGATCAGGCAGCGGGTCGTGCGCTTGATGCTGGCGTTCGCGATTTCCATCATGAGTTCGGGAAGTTCCTCTGGTGGTAGCGCAGCCATGTTCTCTTTCTTGGGTTTCTTGAACACTGCCCGAATTCCATTGAGGGGGTTCGCAAATATTAGCCCGGAGTTGACCCCGTAGGTCATGATCTCGTTGAGTCGTTGGCTCAATCGTTTCACGGTTTCGAGGCTCCCTTTGGCCTCGATTGGGCGAAGGATCTTGATAACCATCGGAGCAGTGATTTGAGAGAGCGGCGTTGTTTTCATGCTTGGGAAAACATGGAGCGTCAGCGATCTCCAAATGTCTTCGGCGTAGGCTTTGGTCACGGAGTCTTTCTTCAGCTCGAACCAGGCAGTGGCCACCTTCTCGAAAGTGTGTTCAGTCTCAGCAAGTTTGGCTTGCCTTACCTCATCACGCTTTTGGGATCAGTGCCCAAAGCGAGCAATTCACGCG
>NZ_VBVZ01000304.1 GCF_005863185.1 Pseudomonas edaphica | reverse complement strand
GAATGCCGCCTCTGACGCTCTGCGTCTGCTCTGGATCTTCAGCTGTGACGTTTGTCCAGCCACTCCAACGCCGTGCGCCACACACAAATCCCCAGAAAATACGCCGACATCACCGACCACAACCCGAACGTCCACGGGTTGGTATTGGGGTAGTCCACCACCATCAAAAAGCTGCACAGCAACCAGATGGTGGTCACGGCGATGTTGATCGGCATAAAGCGCTTGACCCGGAAGGGGTGTAGAAACTTCATCGGTGTCACGGTCAGCAGCGCCAGGCCGATCACTGTGGCCAGGGTCACCCAGGCGTCCGGCTGGATGATGTAAACGCACAAGGCCACCACATTCCAGGCCGCGGGAAAGCCGACAAAATAGTTGTCCTTGCTCTTCATGTTCACATTGCAGAAGCAGAACAGCGACGACACCAGGATCACCGACACGGTAAACAGGTGGGTAAAGTCCGGCAGGTCGATATAGCGGTAGATAAACAACGCCGGAATAAACACATAGGTCAGGTAGTCAATCACCAGGTCCAGCACCGAGCCATCAAAGCTGGGCAGTACCGTGCTGACATTCACCCGTCGCGCCAGCGAGCCATCGACGCCATCGACCACCAGCGCCAGGCCCAGCCACAGCAGGCAGGCCTTGGGTGAGTTTTCCAGCAATGCCAGGGTGGCCAGGAACGCCAGCACCACGCCGGTGGCGGTAAAGCCGTGGGCGCCCCAGGCTTTGAGTCTGGCTACATGCAGGGTCGATATCACGGGCGGCTCTCCAAAAGATGAAACAGGGCAGCCGACGACGTAACGCCGTCGAGTCTGGCCAGGGAATGCAGGTATCGACCGGGAAGGAGGGAATAAGGTTCACCGCCCCGGTGTATCACTTAGCGTAGCAAGGGTCAGACGTTTCGGCATCAACCCTGACGGAACACCAATGCCTTCAAACCGCTTTGCGGGTCGACATCGGGAAATTCCGGCGGGTTTTCCAATCGCTGCACAAAGCGCAGGCCCGGTGCTTCGCGGGTTACGCCGTCAATCAGGAAGTCTTCACCGAAGGCCGGGTCGTTCATGCAGGCCAACACCGTGCCGTGGGCTGTGAGCAAATCCGGCAGGCGGCGCAGCACGCGTTGGTAGTCTTTGGTTAGCAGAAAGCTGCCTTTCTGGAACGACGGCGGGTCGATGATCACCAGATCGTAAGGGCCGCTGTTCGTCACCTTGGCCCACGATTTGAACAGATCGTGGCCCAGGAAGCTGACGTTACTCAGGTCATGACCATTGAGGCGATGGTTGTCGCGCCCGCGACTCAAGGCGCCACGGGCCATGTCCAGGTTTACGACATGGTCGGCGCCGCCTTCGATGGCGGCCACCGAGAAACCACAGGTGTAGGCGAACAGGTTGAGCACGCGCTGGCCCTTGGCCTGTTCGCGCACCCAGTTGCGGCCGTAGCGCATGTCGAGGAACAGGCCGCTGTTCTGTTTTTTACCCAGGTCGATCAGGTAACGCAGGCCGCCTTCGGTAATGGTCAGTTCGTCAACGGCCTCGCCCGAGAGCCATTCGGTGGTGCTTTGCGGCAGGTAGCGGTGTTGCAGGGCAACGGTGTAAGCACTGAACTGTGTTTGCAGCAGCTGCTTAAGGGCTTCGAGCTGCGCAGGCGCAGGCTCCTTGAACAACGAGACCAGCAGCACGCCCTGCAACCAGTCCACCGTCAGTTGCTCCAGGCCCGGCCAGCAGCGGCCACGGCCGTGGAAAAGGCGCCGGGTTTCACTCGGCGGGTTAGCCAGGGCGGTGAGCAAATGGGCGTGCAGGGTAGCGAGTGCGTCTGGGTTCATCGTTGAGCGTCAGTCGTTGAGCGGGCGGCATTTTAAACACAGTTGCGGTGCTTCGTCGTGTTTGAGCACAACGTGCTGCAAAAAAGATGATTGGCAGTGATTCATGCTCAAAATGCTTGAACCTGCGCTTGATAACAGGCAGAAAATCCTCAGGCACCGACATAAACTGGAAAAAAAGCCCGGAGGTGCCCATGAACGGTTTCGCGAGTGCAGTCAATCACACAGCCCAAGACCCGCAAGAACTGGATGAGTGGCGCGACGCCCTGGCCTCGCTGGTGGCCAATGCCGGGCCAGAACGGGCGCGCCAGATCCTCGACC
Source organism: Pseudomonas edaphica (assembly GCF_005863185.1). GTDB lineage: Bacteria > Pseudomonadota > Gammaproteobacteria > Pseudomonadales > Pseudomonadaceae > Aquipseudomonas > Aquipseudomonas edaphica. The sequence continues at coordinate 5,139 of NZ_VBVZ01000304.1, read as the reverse complement.
TGCTGGCCCGTGAAGGCAGCGCACCGCACATCGACTGGAAACCGCGCCACGGCACGCCCTACGTCAACAGCATCAGCGTTGAGCAGCAACCGGCGTTTCCCGGTGACTTGGCCACCGAAGAACGCATCGCCTCGCTGGTGCGCTGGAACGCTCTGGCCATGGTGGTGCGCGCCAACCAGGCGTATGGCGAACTCGGTGGCCATATCGCCAGTTATGCCAGTGCGGCGGACTTGTTCGAAGTCGGCTTCAATCACTTCTTCCGGGCGCGCAGCGACACCTTCGGTGGCGATCTGGTGTTCTACCAGCCGCACTCGGCACCGGGCATTTATGCCCGCGCTTATCTGGAAGGCCGCCTGACGGAAAACGACCTGGCGCACTACCGCCAGGAAATCGGCGGGCCAAAAGCCGGCGCACGCGGCCTTTCCAGCTACCCGCACCCGTGGCTGATGCCGGACTTCTGGCAGTTTCCCACCGGCTCCATGGGCATCGGCCCGATCAGCTCGATTTTCCAGGCGCGCTTCATGCGCTATCTGCAACATCGCGGCTTGCTGGACACCACCGACCGGCACGTCTGGGGTGTGTTCGGCGATGGCGAAATGGACGAGCCGGAAAGCATGTCGGCCCTGACCCTGGCTGCCCGCGAAGGCCTGGACAACCTGACCTGGGTGGTTAACTGCAACCTGCAGCGCCTCGACGGACCGGTGCGCGGCAACGGGCGCATCATCGACGAACTCGAAGCCTTGTTTGCCGGTGCCGGCTGGAACGTGATCAAGCTGGTGTGGGGCTCGGACTGGGACGCCTTGCTGGCCAAGGACACTGACGGTTCACTGGTGGAAACCTTGTCGAACACCGTCGACGGGCAATTCCAGACCTTTGCCGCCAAAGACGGCGCCTATAACCGCGAGCACTTCTTCGGCCAAAGCGCGTCGCTGGCGGCCCTGGTGGCGGGCATGAGCGACGAGCAAATCGACCGCCTCAAGCGCGGTGGCCACGATATGGTCAAGATCCACGCTGCCTACCATGCCGCGCGCCGGGTAAAAGGCCAGCCCACGGTGATCCTGGCCCAGACCAAAAAGGGCTTCGGCATGGGCGAAGCCGGGCAGGGCAAGATGACCACGCACCAGCAGAAGAAGCTCGATCGCGACGCGCTGCTCGCTTTTCGCAATCGCTTCCAGTTGCCGCTCACGGATGCGCAGACCGAATCCTTAAGTTTTTTCAAACCCGCCGAGGACAGCGTTGAACTGCGTTACCTGCATCAACGTCGGCACAAACTCGGCGGTTATATGCCAAGCCGCAGCCCGCTGGCCGCACCCGTCAGCGTGCCGCCGGTGGCGGGTTACGCCGGTTTCGCTACGGCAGCCGAGGGTAAGGAGATGTCCACCACCATGGCGTTTGTGCGCATGCTCACCAACCTGCTCAAGGACAAGGCTCTCGGCCCGCGCATCGTGCCAATCGTTGCGGATGAAGCACGCACCTTCGGCATGGCCAACCTGTTCAAGCAGATCGGTATCTATTCCAGCGTTGGCCAGCGTTATGAGCCGGAAGACATCGGCTCGATCCTCAGCTACCGCGAGGCCACCGATGGGCAAATTCTCGAAGAAGGCATCAGCGAGGCCAGCGCCATCAGCTCCTGGGTGGCGGCCGCCACCAGTTATTCGGTGCATGGGCTGCGCATGTTGCCGTTCTATATCTATTACTCGATGTTCGGCTTCCAGCGCGTCGGCGACCTGATCTGGGCTGCCGCCGACCAGCGCGCCCGTGGTTTCCTGCTCGGCGCCACCGCCGGGCGCACCACCCTGGGCGGCGAAGGCTTGCAGCATCAGGACGGCAGCAGCCACTTGGCAGCCGCGACGGTGCCCAACTGCCGCGCCTACGACCCGGCGTTTGCCGGCGAGTTCGCGGTGATCCTCGACCACGGTATGCGTCAGATGCTGGAGCACGATGTGGACGAGTTCTACTACGTGACCCTGATGAACGAAAACTACCCGCAACCGACACTGCCGGCAGGCGTGGAGGCGGCGATTATCAAGGGCATGTATCGGTTGCAAGGTGCTGCGGATGCCAAGGTGCGCCTGCTCGGCTCGGGCACGCTGGTACGTGAGGCCCAGGCGGCCGCGCAGTTACTGGAGGAGGATTGGCAGGTGGCGAGCGAGGTGTTCAGCGTGACCAGTTTCAGCGAGCTGGCACGGGATGCGCGACAGGTGGAGCGCTGGAATCGGTTGCATCCTCAGGATATGAAGCGCTCCAGTCATGTGAATGCATGTTTGCCTAAAGGTGTACCGGTGATTGCGGTGTCCGACTATGTACGGGCGGTGCCGCAGATGATCGCTTCGTATCTGGACAGCAGCTACACGGTGTTGGGCACCGACGGCTTTGGGCGTAGCGATACTCGGGCAGCGTTGCGTGATTTCTTTGAGGTGGATCGCTATCACATTGTGCTGGCGGCGCTGACGGCGTTGGTGGAGCAGGGCCGTCTGGAACCCGAGGTTTGTCAGCAGGCGATCGAGCGGTATGGCGTACAGGCGGAGCGCGAGCCTTCCTGGACCTCTTGAACCCCTGTTAAGCCTGCTGCCTCAGTGAGCTGATGATGAATGCATGCAGGCTATCAACCGCTTCAGACCCGCGCGAGGCCCGGCTTCGCAGGATTGAAACCTCCATGGGTTCAATCCTGCCCAAGCCGTGCTCGCTGCCCAGAACCTGAAGTGATGCCTGCACGGTACATTGGGTGATTGCGGCAATCGCCAGCCCACCTTCAACGGCGGCTAGTTGGCCGGCAAGGCTGGAGCTGTTGTAAACCACCTTGAATTCACGTCCCTTTTGGCTCAGTGAGTTCACCGCATAACGTCTGGCCAGGCTTGCACTTTCGTAGACGGCGATAGGTAGCGGATCGCGCCTCCACAGTTCGAACTGGGGCGAACCGACCCATACCATGGGTTCCTTGAATAGAAAAGTGCCGCTTTGAGGGGCGTCACGCGACACGAGTGCAAGATCAAGGTCGCCGCTGCGCACACGCGGGATGAGTGCGGCCGACTGTTCGCAAGTCAGTTCTATTTCCACACCCGAATAGCGCGGCAAAAAACGCTTGAGCACCGGCGTGAGATACATCGCCGCGTAGTCTTCCGCAACGCCAAGGCGGATGCGTCCGGTCAATTCTTCACCGTGAAAGGCCGCTTGGGTCTCGGCGTGCAGTGCGAGCAGGCGCCGGGCGTAGCCCAGCAGTAACTGACCGTCCGCCGTCAGTTGAAGGTGACGCGGGCCACGGCTCAACAACTGCCGCCCCAGCGCTGCCTCCAGTTTTTTCATTTGCATGCTGACGGCGGACTGCGAGCGGTTGACCTCATGGGCCGCGCCAGAGAGCGAGCCGGCATCCACCACGGCCACAAAGCATTTGAGCCAATCGATCTGCAAATTGCTGGCAGGCATCCAGGTGACCTCTATTCGTTAATCGAATGGCTGTGACGTGAATTATGCGCTTTTCAAGAGGTTTGTTCACCCGCAAAATCCTCGCCTCAACCCCTGCCTGCTGGATTTGACCATGCCATTCGACACCTGGTTGCTTTACCTGGTTACCTGCTGCGGCATCGCTATAGTGCCAGGGCCCAATGCGTTATTAGTGCTGACCCATGGCGCCATTCACGGGCGTCGCAAAACACTCTTCACGATTTCGGGCGGCGTGCTCGGATTTGCCGTGGTGCTGTCGTTTTGCGCTTTAGGCTTGGGGGCACTGATCCAGGCGTCTGCCACCTGGTTCACGGCACTGAAGGTGGTTGGCGGGCTGTACCTGATCTGGCTGGGGTTTGGGTTGTGGCGCTCGGCGCCTGTGAGTCTTGAGGCAGCCGTTACGACCAGCCTGCGAAGCTGGTCGCTGTTTCGCCAAGGGCTGGTATCGGCGATTTCAAACCCCAAGGCGCTGCTGCTGTTCACCGCCTTCATTCCACCTTTTCTGGACCCACACCGAAGCCTCATCGCGCAGACGGCCGCCATTGCGCTGACCTACGCCGTGGTGGAGTTTGTTGTTGAATATCTGGTGGCCAGCGCAGCACATCGGGTCAGGCCCTGGTTAGCCCGAACCGGACGCCGATTCAATAAAGTCTGCGGTGGTTTTTTTGTGCTGTTCGGGTTAGCGCTGCCTGTCCATAGCTGACGGCAAGTCTAGAAGGTGGCGATCAGTGCTGGCCCAAAGGCTTCTTTCAAGAAGCCCGGCGCGATATAGCGTTCGTAATGCGCCTCGGACAGCAGGAAAAACTCGCGGTCAATCGCATCACGCAAATCTGCCAGGTGACGCTCGCGAAACTCCGGCAGCAACGCCAGCCCATACGCGTCCAGCTTGGAAATCACCCGCGCGCCCCGGGCAATCAACTGGTACGCCCAGCAGTACGGCGACTGGTGTGGCATAAAGCGAATTTTGCGGGTTTCAAGTTGTTGGCGCAAAAGCTGCGGGTCAAACACCTCAAGCTTGCTGGCCATCACCTGCACCAGCAACTGTTCCAGGCGCAGCCACACCGCCTGTTTTTCCTCGGCGTTGTAGCCATTCCACTGGATGACTTCATGGTGATAACGCTTGCAGCCCCGGCAGACCAGGTCGCCGTAAACGGTGGAACACAGGCCGACGCAGGGCGTTTTGATGGTTTGGTTGGGCATAAAGTTTGTACGCAAGTCTAAAAAAAACCGCTAACGCATGTGGGAGCGGGCTTGCCCGCGATAGCTGAGTGTCAGCCAATATATGCTTAACTGACCCGCCGCCATCGCGGGCAAGCCCGCTCCTACATTTTTAATCCCAGCTCAGCGCGCCGCCAGTCTGGTACTCGATCACACGGGTTTCGAAGAAGTTTTTCTCTTTCTTCAAGTCCATGATCTCGCTCATCCACGGGAACGGGTTAGTCGTCCCTGGGTACTCTTCTTTCAGGCCGATCTGCGACAGACGACGATTCGCGATGAACTTAAGGTAATCCTCCATCATCGCCGCATTCATGCCCAACACCCCACGCGGCATGGTATCCCGCGCATATTCAATCTCCAGCTGCGTCCCCTGCAAAATCATCTGGGTCGCTTCTTCCTTCATCTCGGCATCCCACAAATGCGGGTTTTCGATTTTGATCTGGTTGATCACATCGATACCGAAGTTCAGGTGCATCGACT
>NZ_VBVZ01000303.1 GCF_005863185.1 Pseudomonas edaphica | reverse complement strand
GTGGCCAACTACCGCTCGATCAATAAATTGGTGGTGCCACTGGACCGGTTGAACCTGGTCACCGGCCCCAATGGCAGCGGCAAGTCCAACCTGTACCGTGCCCTGCGCTTGCTGGCGGAGACGGCCCAGGGCGGAGTGATCAATGCACTGGCGCGTGAGGGTGGGCTGGATTCGACCTTCTGGGCCGGGCCTGAGAACGTCAGCCGACGCATGCGCAATGGCGAGGTGGCGGTTGAGCCGACCGTGCGCCAGGGCGTCAAACGCCTGCGCCTGGGGTTTGCCGCTGAGGACTTCAGCTACGCAATCTCCCTTGGCTTGCCGGAAAAGACCCTGTCCGCGTTCCAACTGGACCCGGAGGTAAAGAAAGAATGCATCTGGGCCGGTCACATCTACCGCCCGGCCAGCCTGTTGGTGCAGCGGTCCGGGCCGATGGTGCGCGCCCGCGATGGCCGCGCCTGGGACGTATTGGCCCAGCACACACCCAACTACCACAGCCTGTTCGATCAGGTCGGCAGCCTGCGCGGCTCGCCGGAAGTGTTGCTGCTGCGCGAAAGCATTCGTGGCTGGCGCTTTTATGATCATTTTCGCAGTGATGTGGATGCCCCCGTGCGCCAGCCGCAACTGGGCACGCGCACACCGGTACTGCATCACGATGGGCGCGACTTGGCTGCGGCATTGCAGACCATCCGCGAAATCGGCGACCCCGAGGCGTTGCAGCGCGCAGTCAGTGATGCCTTCCCCGGCGCACGGCTGAATATCGAGCCGTTGCAAGGTGGGCGTTTTGCAATTGAGTTTTATCAGGAAGGTTTGCTGCGGCCATTGTCGGCAGCGGAATTGTCAGACGGCACCTTGCGCTACCTGCTGCTGATCGCGGCACTGCTGACACCACGGCCGCCGACCATGATGGTACTGAACGAACCGGAAACCAGCCTGCACCCGGATTTATTACCGGCGTTGGCACGTTTGATTATCCAGGCCTCGAAGCAGTGCCAGGTGTGGGTGGTGTCGCATGCCAGCCGCTTGATCGCGGCGTTGCAGCAAGATGAAGAATGCAATTCGATCGTGCTGGAGAAGGTGCTGGGGCAGACTCAGATTGTCGGCCAGGGAATTCTGGATGCACCGGCCTGGCATTGGCCGGAATAAGAGATGACTGGGCCGGCCTCATCGCGGGCAAGCCCGCTCCCACATTTGAAGATATTCACACATCAAAATGTGGGAGCTGGCTTGCCTGCGATAGCTATATCAGCCCTGCCACTTCCCGCCTTCAACAATCACACTCTCAGGCTTGGTGTCATCGCTCAGCTCTTTACGCACATACTGGTCATACAGCTTGAGCAAAAACTTCTCCTCACCCAACTTCGCCAGCTCCGCGTTCACCCAGTCGCGCAGTTCGATATTGCCCTTCTTCACCGCCGGCGCAATCGGCGCTTCATCACCGAGTTTCTCTTCCAGCACGCGGTAGCCAGGGTTCTGCTTGGCCCAGCTGAACAGCACCAGGTTGTCTTGCGCGTAGGCATCGCCACGCCCGGCCGACAGGGCTTGCAGTGACTCGGAGTTTTTCTCGAACTTGAGCAGTTTCCAGTCCGGGTGGTTCTTGGTCAGCCAGATATCGGCGGTGGTGCCGGTGGTGACGATGATGGTGCGGGTCGCCAGGTCATCCAGGCTTTTGACCGCGCTGTCATTCGGCACCAGCGCCTGCACAGCGACCTTCAAGTTGGGGTTGGTAAAGTCCACCGCTTCCTTGCGCTCCGGCGTCACGGTCATGTTGGCGAGGATCAGGTCGACCTTGTCGCTTTGCAGGAACGGAATACGGCTGGCCGGCTCGACGGCTACGAACTCAACCTTGTTTTCATCGCCCAACAGGTCCTTGGCGAATTGGCGGCCAATGTCGGTATCAAACCCCACATAGCGGCCCGCTTCGTTGACGAAACCAAACGGTGGTTTGTCGGTAAACACGCCGACGATCAGCTTGTCGCGTGCTTTGATCTTGTCGATGTAGCTGGCAGCAGCGACGGGTTTGGCAGGCTCTTCGGCCTTTTTATCGCAGCCGGCCAGTAAGGCGACGGCAAACAGTGGCAGCAGTAGTTTTTTCATATCAGCTCCAATTCCTTGGTCTTTTTGGGCAGTGTTGAAACAAAGGAGAACTTCTCCAGAAACTGCTGCGCGCGTGCGGTTTGCGGGTTCGTAAAGAATGCCTCGGGGGTGTTGTGCTCGAGGATGCGACCGGCCTCCATGAACACCACGCGGTCGGCGACGGCGCGGGCGAAGGCCATTTCATGGGTGACAATCAACAGGGTCATGCCATCGCGGGCCAGGCCTTGAATCACTTCCAGCACTTCCTTGACCATCTCCGGGTCGAGGGCGGCGGTGACTTCATCAAACAGCATGACCTGCGGGTTCATGCACAGCGAACGGACGATGGCGATGCGTTGCTGCTGGCCGCCGGAGAGCTGTCGCGGGAAGGCGTCGCGCTTGTCAGCGAGTCCCACACGCTCCAGCAGGTTCTCTGCTTGCTCACGGGCTTCACGCGGGTCGCGCTTTTGCACCTTCAGCGGGCCGAGCAGGATATTGTCGAGCACGCTCATGTGCGGGAACAGGTGGTAGCTCTGGAACACCATGCCCACGTCCTGACGCACCTGGCGCCAGTCGGTGTGTTTGTCCAGTAACTCCTTGCCGGCAAAACGCAGGCTGCCGCTGTGGGCGACTTCCAAGCCGTTAAGGCAGCGCAGCAACGTGCTTTTGCCGCAGCCGCTGGGGCCGAGGATCACCACCACTTCGCCACTCTGCACGCTCAGGTCGATGCCCTTGAGCACCTGCGCCTCGCCGAAGAATTTGTTGAAACCCTGGAACTCGATCAATGCGCTCATGCCTGGCCCCAGCGCCGTTCCAGCACCTTGGAGGCGGCCGACAACGGGTAGCAGATAAACAAGAAAAACAGGAACAGCACGCCGTAGATCAATACCGACTCGTAGGTGCGCTCGATGATTTGCTGGCCGACCTTGATCACATCCACCACGCCGATCAGCACCGCCAGCGAGCTGGTCTTGATGATGCGCGTATAGACGTTGATGGTCGGCGGCGTCATGCGTTTGAGGGCTTGGGGCAGCAGTACGTAGCCGTACAGTTGCGGGTCGGATAAACCAATCGACAACCCCGCCTCGCGCTGGCCGCGTGGCAGCGAATGGAGCGCGCCACGCACCACTTCGCCCACCTCGCTGGCGCCCCAGAGCGACAGCACCAGCACCGCGCACCAGAAGCTTGGAATGCTCAGGCCAAAGAAAATCGGCAGCCCGAAAAACAGCAGGTACAACCACACCAGCACCGGGATCGCGCGAAACAGCTCGAGATAAACCCGCAGCACCGCGTTAATCACCTTGTTATTCAAGGTGCGCAATACGCCATACAACACGCCGCCGACAGTGCTGAAGGCGATGCTCAAAAATGAAATCGACAGGGTTTGCGCCGCGCCCTTGCCCAATTGCGGCAACGACACCCACAACAACTCAAGACCCGAACTGGCCATGCTGGAGCCTCCTTTCCAGGCGGCTGAGCAGCAGCGACAGCGGCAAGAACAGCAACACGCAAATCAGCGTCAGCACGGCGAGCATTTCGTAGGTCTTGTAGTAGAGCGCGATGTAGCTCTTGGTGGTGTAGAGAATCTCCGGCACCGCCACGGCGGACACCACGGTGGTCTCTTTGAGCAAAAAGATGAAATTGGCAAACAGCGCCGGCAGGCTGAGGATACCGGCCTGGGGCAGGATTACATGACGCAGCAATTGCCAGTCCGACAGGCCGATGGACTTGCCCGACTCGATCTGCGCCAGCGGCACCGCTTCCACGCCGGCGCGCAGCACTTCGGTGAGGTAGGCGCCGCCGAGGAAGGTCATGGTGATGATCGCCGCCCAGAACCCGGAGATATTGAAGCCCAGGGCCGGCAGTGCGAAGTACACGAAAAACAGTTGGATCAGCAGCGGTGTATTACGCGCCAGCTCCACATACAGCGCCACCAGGCGTGACAGGTAGGGCGTGCGAAACACCAGCAGTGCGGCGTTGATCAGCGCCACCAGCAGGGAGGTGGCTATGGCGATCAAGCCCACTTGCAGCGTGACCCCCACGGCTTTGAAAAACGCCGGCAAGGTGCTGAGGATAAAAGCAAAATCGAAGGTCATCTTGAGTCCATGACGCCGCAGGGGTAATGCGGCGGGCGCTGTCCGTTCCGGCATGGGTAACGCCGGGTAGCGCGAATTTTAAAGGCATAAAAAGTAAAATTTAAATACCTAAATAGCATATTGATATCACCCAAAAAGATAACCCGCGGATTCGCGGGTTTGGCGGGCTGCGGCTATGGTTGATGGGTCTGTGTTTCGAGGGAATGAATAATGAACGAAGCGAAACCGATTGATCCGCAGGAACTGGTGAAGTGGCTGGTGGCGTTGCGTCGGGCGATCAATAGCCGCGAGCTCTGAGCCACTGAAAACCCAAATGTGGGAGCTGGCTTGCCTGCGATGGCGGTGGCTCAGCCAACTTATTTGTCACTGACAGACCGCTATCGCAGGCAAGCCAGCTCCCACAGGGTTTGATTTTGTTTCAGGCATAAAAAAAACGCCGACGCTGCAGTAGCCGTCGGCGTTCAAACCTTGAAGGGGGTTTGGTTTACATCAGAACGCAGGCACTACCGCGCCGTTGTACTTCTTCTCGATGAAGGCTTTGACTTGCGGGCTGGTCAGGGCCTTGGCCAGTTTCTGGATGGCGTCGCTGTCCTTGTTGTCCGGGCGCGCCACCAGGAAGTTCACGTACGGCGACTTGGCGTCTTCGATGATCAGCGCGTCTTTGGCTGGGTTCAGGCCAGCTTCCAGGGCGTAGTTGGTGTTGATCACATCCAGGTCAACCTGGTCCAGCACACGTGGCAGCAGCGCCGATTCCAGCTCTTTGAATTTCAGGTTTTTCGGGTTGCTGGCGATGTCTTTCGGCGTAGCCAGTGCATTGGTCGGGTCTTTTAGCGTAATCAGACCGTTCTTTTGCAGCAGCAACAGGGCACGGCCAGCGTTGGAGCCTTCGTTAGGGATGGCCACGGTGGCGCCATCTTTGAGTTCAGAAATATTCTTGATCTTTTTCGAGTAACCGCCGATGGGCTCAACGTGCACACCAATCACGGTGACCAGGTTGGTGCCCTTGCCCTTGTTGAAGTTTTCCAGGTACGGCAGGGTCTGGAAGTAGTTGGCATCCAGACGCTTCTCGGCAACCTGGGTATTGGGTTGCACATAGTCAGTGAAGACTTTGATTTCCAGGTCCACGCCTTCTTTAGCCAGGGTCGGCTTGACCAGCTCAAGGATCTCCGCGTGCGGGATCGGGGTAGCCGCTACCACCAGTTTCTCGTTGGCCTGGGCGAAGCTTGCAGTCAGGGCAGCCGCCAGTGCGGTAAACAACAGAACCTTTTTCATGCAGTGTCCTTATCGAAATTCCGGGGCGTCTCTGACGACCGTTTTTTATGGTGTGCCAGCGAAGTGCTATCGCGGCGTGGGATGGACAATACCTAGATTTTTTATTCCCGAACAATATCTTTTATTCACGTTGATATTCCATTTTGTTCATGTAGCGGCTGTTCATTTAGAAAGCTGAGCAAGCTTTGCTGTTCGGCGGCGCTGGCACTCGCGAAGATGCGCTGCAGTTGTTCCAACGGCGAACCGGCGGCGGGCAGGTTCAAATGCTCGGGTAAAATCTCATCGCCACTGCTTACCAAGAGCGCAAAGTGAATAACGTTTTCCAGCTCACGGGTATTGCCCGGCCAGCTGTGATGCTCCAGCACACGCTGGGCGGCGTCACTGATCAGTGGCACCGGCAGGTCGAGGCGCTGGCTGTAGATGCCGAGGAAATATTCAGCCAGGGACAAAATGTCGCCCACCCGCTCACGCAGAGCCGGCAGGTCCAACTGGCCTTCGCTCAGGTAATGGAACAGGCGTTCATGAAACTTTCCGGCGGCCACGGCCTGGGCCAGGTCGATACTGGTGGCGGCGACCAGCCGCACATCCACCGGGCTTGGCTGATGAGCGCCGACACGGGTGACTTCGTGGTTTTCCAGGGCGGCGAGCAATTTCACCTGGATCGGCAGCGGCAAATCGCCGATCTCGTCCAGGTACAAGGTGCCGCCATTGGCCGAGCCAAACCAGCCGGCGCGGCTGCTGGCTGCTCCGCTATGGCTGCCGGCGGCATAGCCGAACAATTCGGCATCCGCGTAGGTAGGGCTGATGGCGCCGCAATTGACCGACACAAACAAACCCGTGCGGTCGCTGCCCCGGTGAATATGCCGCGCCAGCAGCTCTTTACCACTGCCGGTCTCACCGCGAATCAATACCGGCAACGCACGCGGTGCGAGGCTTTCCAGCTCTTCACGCAGCTGGCGTGAACGCGGGTCGACAAACACCAACGCCTTGGCGCGGATGCTCAGCGGGCTTTTTTCAGCATCGGGAAAGGTCAGCAACGGCTGGCCAAAGGTGTCATGACTCATGGCAGGCTCCCGCCCCAAATCCGCTCAGGGACGGGGCGTTGAAAAAATTTATGCACGGCGCCGGGCGTGATGCTCAAGGCGGTTTTGCAGGCGATAGAGGTAGGCGAAACCCTGTTCCCAGCGTTGGTGGCCGGACTTCACATTGATATGCCCGGCACCGGACAAAATGCCGGCCTCGGCGCCCCAGTTGCGGGCCAGCTCCAAGGCGCGGGTGGCGCTGACGGCACTGTCGTTGTCGGAACTGACCACTTGGCTGGGAAACGGCAACAGGTGCGTGGGAATCGGTGCAAAGTTACGCAGGGCGGGGGCACAGGCGGGGCGTTCGACATCCGCCGGCGCCACCAGCAAGGCGCCGCGCACCTGGCGTAGAAAATGCACCGGCGCCGTGGCCGCCCAATGGGCGACCGTGATGCAACCCAGGCTATGGGCAATGAGAATCACCGGCGTGCTGTCGGCGGCGATGGCCTCCGCCAGTGCCGCCACCCAGTCTTCGCGACGCGGGGTAAGCCAATCGGCCTGCTCCACACGCGCACTGTTGGGCAGGCTGTTCTGCCAATGACTTTGCCAATGATCTTCTGGCGATCCTTGCCAGCCCGGCACGATCAGATAACGAATCGACTCGCTGTGCATGGGTGTGCCCTCCTGCAGCGTTTAACGTTGCTGGTCAGTATAGGGACGAGGGTTATATTCGTTAAGGAATAAGAAGCTATTTATTAATAACCAAAATATCAATCACACGGATACTTAAAAATGTGGGAGCTGGCTTGCCTGCGATAGCGGTGGGTCAGTCGATACA
>NZ_VBVZ01000302.1 GCF_005863185.1 Pseudomonas edaphica | reverse complement strand
ACCCTGAAGGTCGACTCCGGCCTGGGCAAGCAAGGCAAGATCAGCGCAACCGGCGAGGTCAACCTCAACCCGGTCAGCGCCAAGTTGAAAGTGAACACCCAGGACATCGACCTGCGCGTCGCGCAATCCTATATCAGTCCGTTTATTCGCCTGGAGCTGCGCAGCGGTATGCTGGGCAGCAACCTCGATGTGAACCTCAAAAGCACCGAGCCTTTGGCCCTGCAGGTCACCGGCCGCGCTCAGGTCGACCAGTTGCACACCCTGGACACCCTCAAGACCCGCGACTTTCTCAAGTGGCAGCGCCTGGTGCTTGAAGGTGTGAACTACCAGCACGGCGACAGCCTGTCGATCGATAAGGTCAACCTGCTGCAGCCGTATGCGCGTTTTATGATCAACGATGACCGCACCACCAACATCGATGACTTGTTGATCCCGCAACCGGCCGACAGTGGCGCCAAGTCGGCAACCAAACCGGCGGCGAGCAAAGACAAGCCATTGGGCATTCATATCGGGCAGGTTGCGATCAATGACGGCTCGGCCAACTTCGCCGACTTCAGCCTCACGCCCAACTTCGCCACGGCTATCCAGCAACTCAACGGGCAGATTGGCACTATCGACAGCCGCCAGGCCAAACCGGCCAGCGTCGACATCAAGGGCAAGGTGGATCGCTACGCGCCGGTCACTATCAAGGGCAGCGTCAACCCGTTTGACCCAATGGCGGCGCTGGATATCGCCACCAGCTTCAAGCGTGTCGAACTGACCACGTTGACGCCATATTCCGGCAAGTTCGCGGGTTTCCGCATTCGCAAAGGCCGTCTCAACCTCGATTTGCACTACATGATCACCAAAGGCCAGTTGAAGGCTGAAAACAAGGTGGTGGTTGAGCAATTGCAACTGGGTGAGAAGGTCGACAGTGCCGATGCCGTCGATTTGCCGATTCGCCTGGCCATTGCGCTGCTCAAGGACACTGACGGCAAGATCTCCATCGAACTCCCAGTGACCGGCGACTTGAATAACCCGCAGTTCAGCGTCATGCCGATTGTGTGGCAGACCCTGCGCAACCTGGTGGTGCGCGCAGCCACGGCGCCGTTCAAGTTTATTGGCGGGCTGGTCAGCGGTGGCGGCTCGGAAGACCTGGGTAACGTGTCGTTTGCCGCAGGCTCCAGCGAACTGAACAAAGAGGCCGAGGGTGCTCTGAATACCTTGGCCAAGGCACTGAAAGAGCGCCCTACTCTGCGCCTTGAGATTGAAGGCACGGCAGCGGCCAGCAGCGATGGTCCGTTCATCGCCGCAGATCGCCTGGAGCGTGAATACCAATACAACTACTACAAAATCCTCCAGCGTCGCGGCGACAAGGTGCCAGCCCAGGCGTCATTGCTGGTGGTGCCGGAGAAGGAAAAAGCGCCATTGCTCGAAGGCATCTACCGCACCCGTCTTAAGCAACAACCACCGGCCGAATGGAAAGACCTGAGCAGCGATGACCGCACTGCGAAGCTGCGTGATGGCTTGATCAAATTCTGGGGTGCCAGTGATGTATTGCTGCGCCAACTGGGGCAGGACCGTGCCAGCACTATCAAGGACTACCTGGTGGACAAAGGCCAGTTGGAAGATGACCGGGTGTACTTCATTGACGCCAGCCTGGGGCAGGCGGAGAAAGACGGTCGGGTCGTTACACCTATGCATCTGGATGCCGAGTAACCCCCAAGCGACATCTACTCAACTGTGGGAACTGGCTTGTGTGGGAGATAGATTGTGTGGGAGCTGGCTTGCCTGCGATAGCATCACCCGGGTTTAACTGAATAACCGAGGTGTTTGCATCGCAGGCAAGCCAGCTCCCACACAAGCCAGCTCCCACAGTTGATCGTCAGCTGCCCTGCGCAATCCTATTCCCCACACAATAGAACAGGCCCCGACACAAGTGCCGGGGCCTGTAATGACCACATCCGTGTGGTCGGTCGCATGAACTTTAGAGGTGCATCGGGTGGATAACTAACTCACCCTAAGCCGCCGCCGTCTAGCTCAGACGATTCTTTTAGCGTTACTGAACGGTCAGACCATCAGCCGATACAGATTTAACGCCTTTGATTTTCTTGGTGATCGCAACTGCGGTGTCTTTCTGAGCCTGGGTCACAGCAGCAGTCGACGACAGCGACACTACACCGTGGTTGGTTTCGACTTTGATGTCGGTACCAGGAATGCCTTTCTCAGTAACCAGATCGGATTTCACTTTAGTGGTGATCCAGGTGTCCGAAGTGCTGGTCTTGGCTTTGTCGACGTTGTCGGCTTTAGCTACGCCGCCAGCCATCAGGCCGTCAGCAGAAACAGCGGTAACACCTTTGATTTTCTTGGTGATCGCTACAGCCGTGGCTTTCTGGGAATCAGAGATAGCGACGGTGGAGGACAGGGAAACCACGCCTTTGTTGGTTTCAACCTTGATGTCCGAACCAGGAATGCCTTTCTCGGTCAGCAGATCAGCTTTTACTTTGGTGGTGATCCAAGTGTCCGAAGTGGACTCTTTAGCCTTGGTCATTTCACCGGCCGCCAGGGTCATTGGGGCTTGGGAAGTCTGAGCAAAGGCTACGTTAGCACCCATGGCCAGAGTCAGAGCGGTAGCAGTAGCGAGAGCGAACTTCTTCATACGAGTAACTCCTGTTTTATTAAAAGTCTGCAGCGTGTAAACCTTGATGCTGCAGCGTTAACAGGGTTATTGCAGGCAGTGTGCCAAGTCGCGAAATCGGAATAAAACCTTTATAAACAAAAACTTATAAAAACAGGCAATTTTCGAAATCGTGCAACTTGCATGAAGTCGATCGTGCCTGCATGCAAGTTGCGGCTTTTAGAATTTACTAAGCGACTGATTTCCCGCTACTTTCCTGTGGGCATAAAAAAAGGACTCCGAAGAGTCCTCTTTTTCAGCGTAAAGCCTGCGGGTGATTAAACGCCCGAAGCCTTGGCTGCTGCTACGTCCTTGATGGACAGCTTGATACGGCCGCGGTTGTCCACGTCCAGTACCAGCACTTCCACTTCCTGGCCTTCTTTGAGAATGTCGGTCACTTTCTCAACGCGAGCGTCGCTCAGCATGGAGATGTGCACCAGACCGTCTTTGCCCGGCAGGATGTTGACGAATGCGCCGAAGTCGACGATGCGCTCAACCTTACCCACGTAGATCTTGCCGATCTCGGCTTCAGCGGTGATGCCCAGAACGCGCTGACGTGCAGCTTCAGCAGCTTCCTTGGTTTCGCCGAAGATCTTGATCGAGCCGTCGTCTTCGATATCGATCGAAGCCTTGGTTTCTTCACAGATCGCACGGATGGTCGCGCCGCCTTTACCGATAACATCACGGATTTTGTCGGTGTCGATTTTCATCGCGATCATGGTCGGAGCATTTTCCGACAGTTCGGTGCGCGACTGACCAATGATCTGGTTCATCTGACCGAGGATGTTCAGGCGCGCTTCCAGGGCTTGGCCCAGGGCGATTTCCATGATTTCTTCGGTGATGCCCTTGATCTTGATGTCCATCTGCAGCGCGGTAACACCTTTGGCGGTACCGGCTACTTTGAAGTCCATGTCACCCAGGTGGTCTTCGTCGCCCAGGATGTCGGTCAGGATGGCGAACTTCTCGCCTTCTTTAACCAAGCCCATGGCGATACCGGCAACCGGTGCCTTCATCGGTACACCAGCGTCCATCAGTGCCAGGGAAGCACCGCAAACGGAAGCCATGGAGCTGGAACCGTTGGACTCGGTGATTTCCGACACAACACGGATGGTGTACGGGAACACGTCAGCAGCAGGCAGCATCGCGGAGATCGAACGACGAGCCAGGCGGCCGTGACCGATTTCGCGACGACCAGCGCCACCCATGCGACCACACTCGCCCACCGAGAACGGAGGGAAGTTGTAGTGCAGCATGAACGGGTCTTTTTTCTCGCCTTCCAGGGTGTCCAGCAGCTGTGCATCACGGGCAGTACCCAGTGTTGCAACGACCAGAGCCTGGGTTTCGCCACGGGTGAACAGCGCCGAACCGTGAGTCTTCGGCAGAACGCCGACTTCGATGTTCAGTGGGCGCACGGTGCGAGTGTCGCGACCGTCGATACGTGGCTTGCCGTTAACGATGTTTTCGCGAACGGTGCGGTATTCGATTTCACCGAAGGCCGCTTTGACTTCGCTGGAAGAAGGCTGGCCTTCTTCACCGGACAGCTTGGCTACAACCTGATCCTTCAGCTCGCCCAGGCGCGCGTAACGGTCGGCCTTGACGGTGATGGTGTAGGCGTCGGAGATGGCAGCACCGAACTCGGAGCGGATAGCGCCCAGCAGTTCAGTCGCTTCAGCCTGTGGAGCCCAGGCCCACGTTGGCTTGGCAGCTTCGGCAGCCAGTTCTTTAACGGCCTTGATCACGGATTGGAACTCGTCGTGAGCAAACAGTACAGCGCCCAGCATCTGGTCTTCGGTCAGCTCTTTGGCTTCCGATTCAACCATCAATACGGCTTCAGAGGTACCGGCAACGACCATGTCCAGGCTCGAAGCTTTCTGTTGCTCGTAAGTCGGGTTCAGCAGGTAGCCGGTGCTTTCATGGAAAGCAACGCGCGCAGCGCCAATCGGGCCATCGAAAGGAATGCCGGAGATGGCCAGGGCAGCCGAGGTACCGATCATCGCAGCGATGTCCGGATCGGTCTTCTTGCTGGTGGAAACGACGGTGCAGACAACCTGCACTTCGTTCATGAAGCCTTCTGGGAACAGCGGACGGATCGGACGGTCGATCAGTCGGGAAGTCAGGGTTTCTTTCTCGGAAGGACGGCCTTCACGCTTGAAGAAACCGCCAGGGATCTTACCGGCAGCGTAAGTCTTTTCCTGGTAGTGAACGGACAGAGGGAAAAAGCCTTTGCTCGGGTCTGCGGTCTTTGCGCCAACAACGGTCACCAATACGGTAACGTCGTCGTCAACGGTAACCAGCACTGCGCCGGAGGCTTGACGGGCGATACGGCCTGTCTCGAGGGTAACGGTCGACTGACCGAACTGGAATTTTTTGATAACCGGGTTCACGGTGTCCTACCTTCTTTGTGGCTCTTGGGGGAACTTGTCTTCTTGCGAAATTCTTGGGCAATGCCGGGAATCGGCCCGACGCTCGTCCAGGGTAAAACGTGTATCCAGATAAAACTTGAGGCTGGGAGCCTGCCATGGGCCAGCGGAAATCCCACTGACACACGGCAGACAACCAACCTCTAGCGCAATCGCTTATTAGCGACGCAGACCCAGGCGACCGATCAGAGCCTGATAACGACCCAGATCCTTGCCTTTCAGGTAGTCCAGCAGCTTACGGCGCTGGTTTACCATGCGGATCAGACCACGACGGGAGTGGTGATCTTTACCGTTGGCCTTGAAGTGACCTTGCAGCTTGTTGATGTTGTGGGTCAGCAGTGCAACTTGCACTTCTGGCGAACCAGTGTCACCAACAGCTTGCTGATAGTCAGCAACGATTTGTGCTTTTTCTTGAACGTCGAGAGCCATGAGGCAATCCTTTTTTCAGGAAACCACCCAAAGGGCAGCTTCAACAGGCCAGGGACAAATCCCTGTATCTAAAAATGAGTGTTGACCGTGCCTGTTAACAGCCACACTCGTTCGGTCATTCTGACCGAATCAGTCGACGCGGCGCTATACGCCCGTCTTCGCTCACTTCACCGATACCGATAAAGCGACCGTTATGATCCTGTACCCGCACCATACCGAACTTCGGAGCGTCCGGGGCACGTACCGGCTGACCGTTTAGCCAGTAGAACGCGCTGTGCTCCGAGAAGTGCAGCAATGGCCAATCCAGCAAACCGCTGTCCGATGGCATCAGGAAGCGATCAACCGCTTCATTGCCGCCTTCGGCATGTACCGCTTCCAACTCTTCCAGCGTGACCGTCTGGGCCAGGGTGAAAGGTCCGGCTTGAGTACGTCGCAGCTCTGCAACGTATGCACCACAGCCCAGTTGCTCACCGATATCTTCCACCAGTGTACGAATATAGGTGCCTTTGCTGCAGTCCACCGACAATCGTGCGGTGTCGCCTTCACTGGCGAGCAATTCAAGCCGCGCAATAGTAACAGAACGCGGTTCACGCTCCACTACTTCGCCCGCACGTGCCAGCTTGTAAAGAGGCTGGCCATCACGCTTGAGCGCCGAGTACATCGGCGGTATCTGACTGATTTGCCCACGAAAAGCGGGTAAAACGGCCTCGATATCAGCACGACCAACGGTCACGTCGCGAACCTGCAGAACATCACCTTCGGCATCCGCCGTGGTGGTGGTCTTGCCCAGTTGCATGAGGGTTTCGTAACCCTTGTCGGAATCGAGCAGGTATTGCGAGAACTTGGTGGCCTCGCCAAAGCACAACGGCAGTACACCGGTGGCCAATGGGTCGAGGCTGCCGGTGTGCCCGGCCTTCTCGGCATTGAGCAGCCAGCGAACCTTCTGCAGCGCGGCATTGGAGGTAAAGCCAATGGGCTTGTCGAGCAGAATGATGCCGCTGACGTTGCGACGGATACGTTTGACCTGAGCCACCGCTTACTCCTTGGCGTCTTCAGGTGTGGACGGGTGCTGGCTGTCTTCAGCCACAGCGCGCTCGATCAATGCCGACAGGTGCGCACCACGCACGACGCTTTCGTCGTAGTGGAAGTGCAACTGGGGAACACTGCGCAGCTTCATTTCACGGGCCAACTGCATGCGCAGGAAGCCTGCAGCCGAGTTGAGCACCTTGATGCTTTGCGCGATTTCTTCGCTGTTGTCCTGCCCCATCACGGTGATGAAGATCTTGGCGTGACCCACGTCACGGCTCACTTCAACGGCGGTGATGGTGACTAGGCCAACGCGCGGGTCTTTGACTTCGCGACGGATCAGTTGGGCCAGCTCACGCTGCATCTGATCGCCGATACGTTGGGTACGGCTGTATTCTTTTGCCATGTCTTGTTACCTGTTACTGCCACACGGTGAAACCCGTGGGGTCTGAAAGCGGCAAACGCCCGGCCTGACAAAAGCCAGACCGGGCGTTGCGTTTAGAGTCCGTACGCTGCGCGGGGCATTTGCATGCCCACACGCGGCGTGGCTCCGGAAGTGCGCGAGTTAGAGGCTGCGAGCAACCTGGACCTTCTCGTAGACTTCGATCTTGTCGCCAGCCTTGACGTCGTTGTAGCTCTTGACGCCGATACCGCATTCCATGCCGGCACGTACTTCGGAAGCGTCATCCTTGAAGCGGCGCAGGGATTCCAGCGCCTTCGAAGATAACGATGTCTTCACGCAGTACACGGATCGGACGGTTACGTTACATAGTAC
>NZ_VBVZ01000301.1 GCF_005863185.1 Pseudomonas edaphica | reverse complement strand
CTTCAAGACTGCCATCGCAGGCAAGCCAGCTCCCACAAGGGGCGTGTCAACTCAGGGAAATCATCAGCGGGTCGACACGGGGCGCTTGACCCACACTGGCGAAATGCTCGAACCCGAGCCGGTCACGTACAGCACCGCCGCTTCACCCCGTTCCAAAGCCACCGGCTTCACATCGCCGACTTTCTTGTCACCGTCGTACAACGCCAGGCTGACTTTCACCGGGTTGATTTCGCGCTCGCCACGGCCCTTGGCAGCCACCGACTTGACCACGTCGGTCTTGCCGTCGGCGGTTTTCAGGGTCAGGGCCTTGTCGCTGAGGTTCTGCACACGCACCAGGGATTTTTGCTTGTTCTTGAACGGCGGCTCTTCGATCAGCTGTGGCTGGCCGCTGCCGCTGTTAACCAGGGTGTAGTAGTGATCGGCCGCGAGCTTGACCGGTACGGTCTGGCTGCCGACCTTGGCGCTGTAGTCGCCGCCGGGCATGAAGCTGAAGTCGCTGCTGGCCAGCGGCGCCACATCGCTCAAATTGGGCGCGCCGACGGTAGCGCTGACTTCCTGGTTCGATGCGTTGTAGATCCGCACGAAGCTGGAGCCTTTTGGTGCCGTCGGGCCGTAGCTCACGCCGGCAGCGATGGCCAGGGTCTTGGCGAGACGACGCGGAGTAGTAGTGAAAGTCATGTGAGTTACCTCTCTTTCAGTTTTGCGCCCGGTCGGGCGTCTCGGATTTTTGAGTGTTCAAAGCCATGTTCTGTTGGCGCGAACCGGCTTGTTTAAGCTGCGCAACCCACTGCGGGTCGGCATCACCGATTTCGTTGTTGACGGGCAGATAACGTTCCGGAAACTCCCAGATCAGCACTTGGGGCGGGCTGTTCTTGAAGTCATCGCTTTTCAGGTAGCTGAGCATCGGCAGGATCGGGCCGTGGCCGTCTTCGGAGTAGTTGATGACGTCGCTGTGCAAGGCTTGCTTGAGCGCGCCGACGAAGTTCCAGTTGGGGTTGGCGCTGTAGCTGGTGCCCACCAGAGCCACTGGCGTTTCACTGTCGGCAAACAGGGCGTCGTCGCCTTTGTTTTCCGCCAGGTGCGTGACGCGTTTTTGCAGCGGCTCTTTAGGCGGCATCAGGTTTTCGAACAGCGGGTCCAGCGGCAGGAACAGGCGCAGGTCACCTTTGTGCGGTTCGGTTTTTTCGGCTTCAGTGACAAAACGCTGCGGCTCGCCGCTCAACGGCGTCTTGTCGGCAATGGTCTTGGCCAATTGTTTGGCAGCGATTTCCGCACCGTCCGGGGTCCAGTGGGTATCGGTGCGCAGGAACACTTGCGTGCCGCCCAGCTTGGCCTGTTGCAGCGGGCCAAGCAGGTCAGGGGCGATGATCTTGTCGGCCGCCACACGGGCGTGGAAGTCCTCGTACAGGTTGGCGTGGATGCTCGCCGGTTTCACTTTACCCAGGTGTTCCGGGTACAAGCGCACCTTGGCCGGCACGATCGCCATCACCAGTTGGATGCCCTGGGCCTTGAGTTTTTGGCGCACGCCTTCGACCAGCGCGTAGTTGCCTTGCAGGTTCTGGTCCTCGTTGACGATGGGGTTGAATTCCTCGTCGCTGTACAACCAGTGGTCGCGGCCCAGCACCACGCCGGGGCGGCCTTCATTGAACAGCTTGTAGTCCAGCGCCGCCCAGAGGTTGGTGCCCAGGCGCTTGATCGGGAACTCATCGTCGTAGTGGGTCTCGACGGCCTTGGTCCAGCGGCCGTTGAGCACGGTGGCGTCGGCGTTGGTGCTGAAGCCGAAGAAGCTGCGCAGCGACCAGGCGCCCAGGGCCAGCAGCACCAGCAGGAACAGCGTGATATAGAGGACGCGAAATGAACGGGTCATGGTCGGCTCCCTCAAAATTGGAAGTAAAGGAACGGCGAGAAACTCTGCGCCGACAGTTTCAGAATCGAGGCCACGAACAGCAGCAGTACGGTGGCGCGCATGGCGTAGCGTGGCCAGTCAGCGGTCCAGTAGGCCGGTTGCACGGCGGCGTCCTGGCCCACGCTGAAACCGGGCTGGTGGATGCTGCCTGGGTTGTCGCCCGGTACTGCCTTGATCAGGCTCGGGTCGGCGGGTTTGGCTTTTTCGGCAGGGCGATTGTTGTAGAAATCGCGCAGGCCAAAGAACGCCAGTGTTGCGTAGGCCACCACCAGGGTTGCCACTTGCAGGCCAGTGAGGCTGGCGCGGTTGAGTTCTGACAACGACCACTCACCAAAGCTGAACATCGCGCCGTACATACGCCCGGCGACGTGCAGGTTTTCGGCGCGGAAGATCACCCAGCCCATCACCACCAGCAGGAAGGTGAAGGCCCAGCGCAGCAGATTGAAACTGCGTGGCGCGGTATTCAGGCCGATGGCTTTTTCAATCGCCAACCACATACCGTGCCAGGCGCCCCACACGATGTAGGTGATGTTTGCGCCATGCCACAGGCCACCGAGCAGCATGGTCAGGAACAGGTTGCGATAGGTGATCAGCGTGCCTTTACGGTTGCCGCCCAGGGTGATGTACAGGTAGTCACGCAGCCAAGTGGACAGGCTGATGTGCCAGCGCCGCCAGAACTCGGTGATCGACTGGCTGATGTACGGCTGCTTGAAGTTTTCCATGAAGCGGAAACCCATCATCAAGCCCAGGCCGATGGCCATGTCGCTGTAGCCGGAGAAGTCGAAGTACAGCTGCGCGGTGTAAGCCAGCGCGCCGAGCCAGGCATCGCCCGTGGTCGGGTTTTGCAGGGCGAAGCAATGGTCGGCCACCACCGCCAGGGTGTCGGCGATGAAGACTTTCTTGATGAAACCTTGCATGAACCGCGTGCAGCCCTCGGAGAACTTGTCGAGGGTGTGGGTGCGGTTGTTGAACTGGTCGGCCAGGTCACGGAAGCGCAACACGGGACCTGCAATCAGGTGCGGGAAGATCGCCACGAACGCCGCGAAGTCGATCAGGTTGCGGGTTGCCGGGGTATCGCCACGGTACACGTCGATGATGTAGCTGATGGACTCGAAGATGTAGAACGAGATGCCAATCGGCAACAGCACGTGGGTGAGGATAAACGGCTCCAGGCCCGCCGACTTCATCATCACATTGATGCTGTCGACGCCGAAGTTGGCGTACTTGAAGTAGCCGAGGATGCACAGGTCGACAGCCACGCCGAGCAACAGCCAGCGCTGCGCCGGTTTGGTGCGCACGCCGGCGGCACCGACCTTGAGGCCGATCCAGTAATTCCACAGCGTCACGGCGGCGAACAGCGCCAGGAAGTCCACTCGCCACCAGGCGTAGAACACGTAGCTGGCAATCAGCAGCAGCAGATTGCGATAGCGTTGCCCGCTCAAGTAGTACAAGCCGAGAAAGATCGGCAAGAACAGAAACAGGAACACATTGGACGAGAAAACCATCCCGATCTCTCCATGTTTAACCAACAGTCAAGGGCCAACGGCCCCCCCAAACCCCCCACGAATCTGGGAGGGTGTACGCGTTCAGTGTGGGAGCTGTGTATCAGCTGCCTTTGTTGCTTTTTTCGTGCGTCGGGTCGTAGACCTTGGTCAGGTCACCGCCGAGGCGGAAGGTCTTGAACGGCTGCATGCCGTGCTTGCGCTCGATCACCTCCGGCGCGCAGGTGTAGAGGGTGCAGAAGGGTTCAAGCCAGGCAAATTTCATGTCTTCCTTGAGGTCCTTCATGTCCTGCTCTTTGCCGTTCTTCTGCTCGAAGATGTCCGGGTCTTTAACCCCGGCCAGCACCTTGTCGCCCAGGCGTTTGAGCGCGCCGTTATTTTCCTGGCGCAGGTCCACACCGTTGACCAGCGCAAAGCTGGCGATCATCGACAGCGGCGGCAGCGCGTAGTTGTGGTACGCCAAGGCGCGTTGCTGGCGCTTCAGTTCGTTGGGCAAGAACCCTTGGGCGTCCACCTGATTGGCGCCGACCTTGTATTCCTTCACCGCCCAATCAAACAGGTCGCGACGGTTGGTGGCGATGGACGTTGCCATCACCGACCAAGCGGCCCAGTAGGAGTGGTTGTTGGTTTTATCCAGGGGCAGGTTGTCCCAGTCGCTGACCACTTGATCGGCGAGTTTGTTGAACCAGGCCTCGATCAATTGCGATTCCTGCTGATGATTGGCCAGCGGGTGCGAGTCGGAGAACTTCAGGCGTACATAGGCCGAGGCCATGCTGCCCAGCGCCCATTTGCGCATGGACTTGCCGGTGTGGTTGAAGTCCTTGGACATCAAGGCATCGGCCTTGGCCCAGCTCGTAAGCCAGTTGAGGGTGCACTCCAACTGCTCCGGGCGGCCGTCGCGCATGAACTGCATCACGCGCTTGCTGGTGTCTTTTTCCAGCTTGGTGATGTCGGCGGTGCTGTCGCGAAAGGCTTTTTCCGATTGCACATTCAGGGTGGCACGGGCCTTGTCCGAGCCTTCGTACTTGCTGCGAAATTGCAGCGAGCCGGTGTACGGCGCCGGCATGGCGTCGCAGTCATTCTTGAAGTCGCCGGTCTTGAACGCTTCCACCGGGGCGAAATAGCCTTGAGGTGGACGCAGTGGCGCGGCGGCGTTGACTACACCTGCGAACATCGCCAGGCCCAGCAGCGTTGGAATCAATAATTTCTGCATAAGTAACCTCACTTCCCAAGCTGGGCGGTCTGTTGACCACCCGCCGGGAACACGTTGCGTGTGCAAATTTTCGCTTCGACTTTCTGCGCGGCAGCGCCCGCTTCGGGGCCTTGCACTTCCACGGCCAGCAAGTTCTGCGAGGCCCAGTCTTCATCGGTGCGCAGTTCAAAGGCGAAACGCCCGTCTGTATCGGATGTTTCGGGTTTCTCGATCTTGATGTCCTCGTGGCGCCCGTTCATGTACCAGAGGGTGGCTTGCAGGGTTTTCACCGACGGGTCGGCGAAGCGGATATCGACCTGATGGTTGGCGTTGCGCAGGTCTTTGTTCGAGCTGTTGACCATCAACTCGTTCTTGCCGGGTTTGAGCGTGGTGCTGGCGCTCATTTGCGCAGGCTTGCCTTCGCAGCCGTTGTCGAGCAGAGCCATCATCTGGCGGTAGATGGTTTCCTGGTCGAGGCGGTACAGCGGCGAGAACTCCCAGATAAGGATTTTCGGCGGGGTCTTCTGGAACTCGTCGCTGCCCAGGTACTGGATCATCGAACCTTCCAGGCCGCCGCCGGGGAAGGCGACGTTAAGGATGTCGGCACCGATTTCCTGTTCCAGGAAGCCGGCAAAGTTGTAGTTCTTGCCACTGTGGCTGGTGCCCACCAGGGTGATCTGCGGGTTGCCCGAATCGCCGAACAGGTCGCCATCACCGGCTTCGCCTTTGGGCTCGGTGGTGAATTGGTCCATGTACTGGATCGCGTAGCTGGTGCCGCACAGTTGCCCGGCCATGTTGTGCAGGGTGCCGGTCTTGCCCATGCGCCCGGAGCGTTTGGTTTCGAATTCGCGCTTGGGAATATCGGCAAACTCGGGCATGGCACGCACTTTGGCGCCGACGATTTTTGCCGTGCGTTGGGCGCCATATGGCGTCCAGTGCTGGTCACCACGGAAGTAGAAGTCGTGGGCCGGCAGTTCATCGGGCAACTGTTCGTTGGTCAGCGGCGACAGGTCCGGCACCACATAACCCATCTTGGCGAAACGGCCGAGCATGCTTTTGTAGTTGCCCAGCGCCTTGTCAAAATTGAACGCGGCTTTTTCCTCAGGGTTGAGCTTGTTGCGATTCACCAGGCCACGGGTCGGCTGGTACACCACCACCAGTTCCACGCCCTTGGCCTTGAACGCATCGTGCAGCTGCTGCATGCGTTTGTAGCCGGCGGGGCTGGTGTCGAATTCGGTGCGCAAATCTTCCTGGGTACGGAACAGCCAGTCGCCCTGGGCTTGCACTAGGGTGGTGAAGTTCTGCTGGTAGCGCGTGGTGTAGTTCTTCGCGTCATGGGCGGCCGGGCACAGGCTGCAGCACGGCTCGGCGGTGAAGGTCGGTGCCTTGATTTCATCGGCGCGCACGCCCTGGCTGGCCGCCAGCAGGCCGAGGGTCAGACCCGAGAGGCTCAGCAGTTTGATCATGTGTGGGTGCATAAGGGTCATCCTCAGTCCTGCATTTGGGTCTGGCGTTCGACAGGGTCGATCAGCACGGCTTTCTGCTGGCGCACCAGCAGGTCGAGAATCTCTTCCTGGCGATCGCCCAGCACGCCGGCAAAGCTGATGCCGCTGGATTTGGTCGGCGCCAGCATCGACACGCGGTACAGCTCGATGCTCAACGGCGAATCAATCGACAGCGGCCCGCTGCCGTTGCCGGCCAGCTCGCCGCCGACCACGATCAGCGAGACTTTCGCGTCAAACGGGTCGAGGGCGATGTCGCGGTCTGTGTCGGTCAAATCCTTGATGTGCCCGTACACGCCGGTCAGCCCGTTGGCCATGGCGGAGTTCTCGTACAGGCGAATGTTCACGCTGTTGCGCACGCGGATGCCGTGGCGACGGTTGGCGATGACCTTGTTGCCCCACAACAGGTTGTCGCCGCTCTCATAGAGGGTGATGCCGTCGGTGTGGTTGCGGTAGATCTCGTTGTCGGCGATCAGGTTGTTGACGCTGTTACGGTCGATCACCAGGCCCGAGAGCTTGTTGTCGTAGCTGCGGTTGTTGAAGATGAAGCTGTCGTTGACCTCACGGGAAATAATGATCCCGTGCTTTTTCTTGGTGCCGTAGACGGTGTTGTCGGCAATGATCAGGCCGTGGGAACGGTCGTGCGGGTCGATGCCGTAGACGATGTTGTCTTTGTAGGTGTTGCCCTTGATCACAAAGCCCGTGGTCTCGTAGCAATAGAAGCCGTACCACATGTCCGAGAACTCGGAATCGATGATCCAGCCGGTCGGCTCCGCACGCTTGAGCACCTTGGCCATGTTCGGCGTGTACTGGGAAATACTCACGCCGTACGACTTACTGTTGGCGTAGCCAAAGCTGGCCATCTTGCTGTTGGCGATATAGGTCTCGGTGCCGCCCCAGGCCAGCAGGAACGGGCGGAACTCCTTGGGCGACTTGAACAGCGCCGGGCCGTTGGTCTTTTCGTCCCAGCCGGTGATTTTGGTGTCACGCACAAACAGCTGGCCGTCGTTGATCAGGAACGAACCGGCTTGCTGGGACAGGCGCAGCTCCTGGGTCTTCTTGTCGATGTCGAGGATGCCTTTGCGCCCGACCACAATCGGCAGCTTGGCCAAAAACACGCCCGGCGAGGTTTCGCTGAGGTACTGCTTGGGCACTTTGCCGAGCAGGTCCTTGAGGTTCAGGTAGCCGTCGTCGACAAAGATCGCCTGGGGAATGC
>NZ_VBVZ01000300.1 GCF_005863185.1 Pseudomonas edaphica | reverse complement strand
CAGCATGTCCTCGCCCACTTGGTCGGGATCGTTGATGACTCGATTCATAACGCGGGTTCCTGTTCTTGTTCTTAAAGGGCAACACTTTTAATTGTGAAAGCTGGCTTATTGTGGCGAGCAAGCTTGCTTGCGCTGGGGTGCGAAGCGCCCCCAAAAAGCCGCAGACCGCTGCGCAGTCAGCGGGAGCAAGCTCCCTCGCCACAGGAAGCCCGGCTCCCACAGGGTCAGGGGGTGTCGCTGAAGTCAGGGTTGCAGGACTACTTTGAGCGACTTGTCGCCGCGCTCCATCACCGCGAACGCTTCCTTGAAGTCTGCCAACGCAAATTTGTGAGTCACCACGTCGCGCATGTCGATCTTGCGGTTGCCGATAAAGTCGATGGCGCGCGGGTACATGTACGGCCCCAGGTGTGAACCCAAGATATCCAGTTCCTTGCGGTCGCCGATGATCGACCAATCTACCGTGGCCTCGTCATTAAACACGCTGAATTCGACGAAACGCCCCAGCTTGCGCAGCATCGCGAGGCCCTGGTTTACCGCCTTGTGGTGCCCGGTGGCTTCGATATAAATGTCGCACCCATAGCCGTCGGTCATTGCGCGGATCTTGGCCATCACGTCGACTTCGGCCGGGTTCCACACCTCGTCGGCGCCCATGCGCAGGGCGAGGGCGGCGCGTTCGGGTTTCATGTCCAGCACGATGAGCTTTTTCGGGTTGCGCAGGCGCACCGCGCCGATAATGCCCAGGCCCAAGGTGCCGGCACCGGCGACCACCACCACGTCGTCATGGTCGACATTCGCGCGCTCGGCCGCGTGCAGCGAGCAGGCCAGCGGCTCGATCAAAATGGCTTCATCCGGGGCGATGGATTCCGGCACTTTGTGGATGATGCCTTCCTTGGTAAAGATCATGTACTGGGCCATGGCGCCCTGCACGTTGTTCTGGAAACCGTAGAGGTCGTGCTTCTGGCACATCCAGTACTGGCCGTGGTTGCAGAAACGGCAGCCCCAGCACGGCACGATCTGCTCGGAGATCACTCGGTCACCGACTGCCACGCCGCGTTTTTCTGCGCCTGGGCCGAGGGCAACCACACGGCAGACGAACTCATGCCCCGGAATCATCGGCGGCTTCACATAGCGCGGTTGCTCGGCATCGCCCCAGAACGACGGCGCGCCGCGATAGGTCTTGATGTCACCCATGCAGATGCCGCACAGCTCGACTTTGGTGAGAATCTCGTCGGGGCCGGGCGTGGGCACGTCGACAGTTTCCAGGCGATAGTCTTCCGGGCCGTGGCAGACCACGGCCTGCATGGTTTTCGGGATGACCGGGGAGAGGTGTTCAGGTGTGCGTTCGGTGGCGGTGGACATGGCAAAAACCTCACGACAAAAGATGAATTACTGAATGCTGTAGCCGCCATCGATCACCATGTTGGCGCCGGTGATCATCTGCGCGGCGTCGCTGAGCAGGTACAGCGCCAGCCCGGCGATTTCTTCCGGCTGGGCGAAGCGGCCGGCCGGGATCTGCAATTTGGCCTTTTCACCCACTTCACCGGCCCAGGCTTTTTTGCCCAGGGCGGTCTCGACGATGGTCGGGGAAATGGCGTTGACGTTGATCTGTGGCGCCCATTCCATGGCCAGCACTTTGGTCATGCCGACGATGGCGGCCTTGCTCGCGCAGTAGGCGACGTGACGGTCCAGGCCAATCACGGCGGCCTGGGAGGCCAGGTTGACGATGCGCCCGCTGCCCTGCGCCAACATGTGTCTGGCGCAGGCCTGGGCCACAAAGAAGCTGGCCTTGAGGTTGATGTCCAGGGTGGTGTCCCAGGCGCTTTCGCTGACGTCGATGGCCTTGTCCAGCAACACCACGCCGGCGCTGTTGATCAGGTAATCCAGGCGCTGGAAGTGTTCGAATACGCTGTCGATGGTGTGCTGTATCTGGCCGACCTGGCCGAGGTCGACGGCAATACCCAGGTGCCCGTCGCCCAGGCTGGCCGCGACGTGCACCACCGCCGGGTCGCGGTCGAGCAAGGCCACGCGGGCGCCGCGCTCCACCAGCAGGTGGGCGCAGGCCAGGCCAATGCCGGCGGCGCCGCCGGTGATCACCGCGCAACGGCCGGTGAGGTCGAAGGCTTGGTTCCAGAATCCAGACATGAATGACTCCATTTTCGAAAGCAGTTGATCGTTCCCACGCTCTGCGTGGGAATGCCGCCTGGGACGCTCTGCGTCCCGATGTTGGGTGACGCGGAGCGTCACGGGATGCATTCCCACGCGGAGCGTGGGAACGATCAAGCTACTTGCCGCCGCTGACTTGTTGGTACAGCGCATCGGCATTCGCGTTAGTGACGGGCACCCACGGCAGGATGTAGTTCTTGGCGGTGCCATCGCCCCATTTCACGTCCTTGCCGTAGCGCTCCCAGATCACCGATTGCGGCTTGTAGTCCTTGCCGGCCAGTGCGCGCAACGCCACATCCAGCGCGCCTTGGGATTGGGCCTGGGCGTCTTGCAGGAAGGTGGTGACTTCGTCTTTCTTCGCCGCCTGGATCGCGTCCGGCATGCCGTCGATAGAGGTGACCGGCACGTCTTTGGAGGTCAACCCGTGAGACTTCAGCGCCTGCACGGCACCCAGGGCCATATCGTCGTTTTGCGCGATCACGCCGTTGATGCCTTTGGGGTGCGCGTTCAGCCAGTCTTCGGTGAGGGTCAGGGCCTGGGCGCGGTCCCAGTTGGCGGTCTTTTTCTCGATAATCTTGATGTCCGGGTGCTTGCTCAGCACTTCCAGCTCGCCTTTTTCCCGATCGATCTGCGCCGACTGGCCAATCGGGCCCTGGATGATCACCACATTACCTTTGCCGTTGAGCTTGTCGACCATGGCCTGGGCCTGCAGGCGGCCGCCTTCCACGTCGTCGTTACCCACATAAGGTACGGAGGCATCGGCTACTTTCGTATTGGAGGCGATGACCACCACGTCGTTGCTCATGGCTTGCTTCACGGTGCCGACACCGGCCTTGGTGTCGATCGGCACGAACAGGATGGCGTCGTAGTGCTGGGTCACCATGTTTTCGATCTGGTTGTTCTGGGTCAGGGCGTCATAGTTGCCGTCGAACACCGTCAGTTGCACGGTGCCGTCTTTGACTGCCGGGTGTTCTTTCAGCTCGCGGACCCAGTTCTGCATGAACTGGCCCTTGAGGCCGTAGACGGCCGCGCCGATCTTGTAGGTCTTGCCATCGGCGGCAAAGGCAATGCTGCTGGCGAGCAGGGTGAGGGTCGCCGCGGCGGCCAAAGTGGTACCAAGTTTCATGAGTAGAACTCCGGTTATTGTTGTGGGTCGTTCTCTAGCGTTTTTTCTTGCGCCACACGTCGATCAGTACTGCGAACACGATGATCAGGCCCTTGGCGACCTGCTGGTAATAGGAGGACACGCCGAGCAGGTTCAGCCCGTTGTTGATCACGCCGATCAGCAGCGCACCAAACAGCGTGCCGACAATGCTGCCGGTGCCGCCCGACAGGCTGGTGCCGCCGATCACCACGGCGGCAATCGCGTCCAGCTCATAAGAAACCCCGGCCTGGGGCAGGGCGGAGGTGGTGCGTGCCGAGAGCACTACGCCGGCCAACCCGGCGAGCAGACCCGAGACCACGTACACCGAAAACATCACCTTGCGCACGCCGATACCCGAGGTGCGCGCACTCTTTTCATTGCCGCCCACCGCGTACACATAGCGGCCGTAAGTGGTGTAGCGCAGCACCATCCAGAAGATCAGCGCGACCACCGCAAAGATCACGATGGGTACGCCAATCGGGCCGATCTTGCCGATGCCCAGCGCCAGGTAGGCGTCGGGCAGGTCGGTGATCGGGCTGCCGTCATTGAGGATAAAGGTCATGCCCCGCGCGATGCTGAGCATGCCGAGGGTGGCCACGAACGGCGGGATCGACAGGTTGGCGACCATAAAACCGTTGACCACACCGAGCATCGCGCCGGCAAACATCCCCGCACTGACTGCCGCCAGCAGGCCATAACCCTGGGTCGCAACCATGGCGCTGCACAGCCCGGCAAAGGCCAGGATCGAGCCCACCGACAGGTCGATGCCTTTGGTGAGGATCACGTAGGTCATGCCTACGGCCAGGATGCCGTTGATCGAGGTCTGGCGCAGGATGTCCATCCAGTTGCGCCAGGTCATGAAGTATTCGCTGGAAAACGCCATCACCACGCACAGCAGGATAAACACCAGCGGCAGGCCGAAGCGGTCGAGGGACAAGCGCAGGCGATTGCGCGGCGCGGTGGTCATGGGCGGTGCGATGGTTTTGGCATTCATGAGGCAAGACTCAACAAGGCTTCCTGGGAAAGGGCGGTGTCGGTGCTGATGGTCACCAGTCGGCCGCCCTTGAATACGGCGATGCGATCACTTAAATGCAGCAGTTCCGGGGCTTCGGACGACACCACGATGGCAGCGCCACCGGCGCGCACGAACTGGTCGAGCAGGTGGTAGATCTCCTGCTTGGCGCCTTCATCGATGCCACGGGTCGGCTCGTCGCAGAGCAGGCACACCGGCTCGGTCGACAGGCATTTGGCGAGCACGACTTTCTGCTGGTTGCCGCCGCTCATGGACGCTACCGGCAATTCCAGTGAACTGGTCTTGATCTGCAGGCGCTTGACCATGTCCTCGGCCAGTTGGGTTTCCTTGCGCGCATTGATCAGCGACCAACTCGACAGGCGCTTGTAGGCCGACAGTGCAATGTTGGACAGAATGCTGCCGGTGAGCACCAGGCCGCTGTCTTTGCGGTCTTCGGTGACCAGCGACATACCGGCGTTGATCGTGGCTTTGGGCAGGCCGATGGGCATGGGCTTGCCTTGCAGGGTCACGCTGCCGGAGTCCGCAACCGTCAGCCCATAGATGCAGTTGAGAAACTCGCTGCGCCCCGAACCCATCAGCCCATAGATGCCGAGGATTTCGCCCTGGCGCAGTTGCAGGCTGATGTCGTGGAACTCGCCATTGCGGCTCAGGTTATCGACTTGCAGGCAGGTAGTGGCGGCGCATTCGCGGCCGACCTTGTGGTCGATGCGTGTCAGCTCCTGGCCGACAATCCCGCGCACCAGGTGGTTGCGGTCGATATCGGCCATGCGCCCGCTTTCCACAAAGGCGCCGTCGCGGAAGATGCTGTACTCGTCGGCAATCTGCGCCAGCTCGCTCAAGCGGTGCGACACGTAGACGATGCCGGCGCCGCGCGCGGTGAGGCGGCGAATGGCCTTGAACAGGGTTTCCGCTTCGCGCTCGCCGATTGCCGAGGTCGGTTCGTCCATGATCATCACCTGGCAGTCATGGCTGAACGCCTTGGCGATTTCCACCAGTTGAATCTGCGCCACGCTCAGGCGGTGCATGGGGCTGGTGGCATCGACCTCGAATTCCAGGCTTTCGAGCAGCTCGCGGGTGCGGCGGTTGAGGGTCTTGCTGTCGACGATGCAACCGGCGCGGCGCGGTTCGCGGCCCAGCCAGATATTTTCGGCGACGGTCATGTAAGGGATGGGCTCCAGTTCCTGGGTGATCATCGCGATCCCCGCTGCCAGGGCTTCACTTGGGCGGTTGAACTGTACGGGCGTGCCGTTGAGCAGGATGGTCCCGGCGTCACGCTGGGTGATGCCCATCAGGATGCTCAGGAAGGTCGACTTGCCGGCGCCATTGCCGCCGCACAGCGCATGCACGCTGCCGGCCCGCAGAGAAAGGCGCCCGTCACGCAGGGCAGGCACCCCGGCGTAAGCCTTGGCGACGTGTTCAGCCTGGAGCAGTAATGGCGTGGCCATCGGCGTGTCCTCGTGCTGTGAATTCTTATTAGGTCGCACAGTCATGTTTTGCTGTGATCATATGTGTATCAAATGAAATTCTGATCAGTCAATCGCTTTCACTAAAAAGTTATAAATACGCCTGTTTGCGCAAATCAAGCCTGTTTATACGGCTTTGACTAGGAGGTCAGCTAAAACTCGCTTGACAGAAGGGCCGCAATACCCGAGAAATAACTGAGCGAAATTTCATTGACTGATCAAATGATCAGCCTAAAGCACCTAAACGGCAGCGGAGCCAGACGCCATGAACACACCTTTCCCGGTGGCTATCGGATGCGATGAAGCGGGTTTTGAGCTCAAAGAGCTGTTAAAGCGCCATATCGAGGCGCTGGGTTACCCGGTGACCGACTTCGGCACCCACTCCACCGCGCCGGTGCTGTACCCGGACATCGCGCTGGCGGTGGCCACCGCCATCAATGCCGGGCAGCAACGCCTCGGCGTGCTGGTATGCGGCACCGGGATTGGCATGGCCATCTCGGCCAATAAAGTACTGGGCATTCGTGCGGCCCAGGCCCATGACACCTATTCGGCGGAGCGCGCACGCAAGAGCAACGATGCACAAATCCTCTCTATTGGCGCACGGGTGATCGGCGCCGAACTGGCCAAAAGCATCGTCAAATCGTTTCTGGAGTCGGAGTTTGAGGCGGCGCGTTCCGGGGCCAAGGTCGAGCGTATCAATGCGATCGAGCGCGATGGGCATCAGTAGTGGACGGGACGGGGCAAGAGTCGGGAGAATGGGTTTTTGACGCCGAAACGGAAGCCCGTCCCCATGAGTGACAGTACCCAGCGCATTGCCAGCGATATCGATCAGATGACCGAAGTGGCGATGCTCTATTACCTTGAGAACGTCACTCAGGAGGCCATTGCCAAGCGCTTCGACCTGTCGCGGGCCAAAGTCAGCCGCTTGCTCAAACGTGCGCGCGATGAAGGGATTGTCGAGGTGCGGGTGTTGCAGCACCCGGCGATGAACAACGAGCTGGAGCGCGCGTTGGTGGAGCGCTTCAAGCTCGACCGCGCGTTGATCGCGGTCGACCACAGCGAACCCGACACCCAGCGCTCGGCCGTCGCCAGCCTGGTGGCCAATTACCTGAACAAAACCTTGAGCGACGGCATGATCGTCGCCGTCGGCATGGGCCGTAACGTTGGCGCGGTCGCCGACAACGTGTTCTTGCCGGTGACGCGCAACTGCACATTTGTCTGCGCGATTGGTGGTTCGCTCAAGGCGGGCGAATACATGAACCCCGACCATATCTGCCGACGCCTGGCCCTGCGTTTTGGTGGCGAGAGTGAAAGTCTGTATGCGCCGGCACTGGTGGCCAACCCGGAATTGCGCGGCGTGCTGATCAACAATGACACCGTGCGCTCAACCCTTGATCGGGCGCGGCGTGCAGACATCGCGCTGATCGGTATTGGCGACATGAGCGAGAACAGCAACATGGTGCGCATGGGCTGGTTCTCGCCGCAGGAGATCGCCCAGGCGCGCTTGTCCGGCAC
>NZ_VBVZ01000002.1 GCF_005863185.1 Pseudomonas edaphica | reverse complement strand
CCAGAACCAAGCCAAATCCCGCCGCTTGGAAGTCGCCCAGGAAGCCGAATTCTATGGCTCCATGGACGGCGCGAGTAAATTCGTGCGCGGCGACGCCATCGCCGGCCTGTTGATCCTGTTTATCAACCTGATCGGTGGCATCGCGGTCGGGATCTTCCAGCACGGCATGACCTTCGGCGATGCGGGCAAGGTCTACGCCTTGCTGACCATTGGTGACGGTTTAGTGGCGCAATTGCCATCACTGTTGTTATCCACAGCTGCAGCCATCATGGTCACCCGTGCTTCGGGCTCCGAAGACATGGGCAAGCAGATCAGCCGCCAGATGTTCGCCTCGCCCAAGGCGCTGGCCGTGGCCGCCGGCATCATGGCGATCATGGGCATCGTGCCGGGCATGCCGCACGTATCGTTCCTGAGCATGGCGGCCATGGCCGCCGGTGGTGCCTACCTGTTCTGGCGCAAGCAAAATGCCGTCAAGGTCCAGGCCCAGCAGGAAATCGCCCGCCAGCAAGACTTGCTGCCATCCCCGGCCCGCGCCCAGGAAACCAAGGAGCTGGGCTGGGATGACGTGACCCCGATCGACATGATCGGCCTGGAAGTCGGCTACCGCCTGATTCCGCTGGTGGACCGCAACCAGGGTGGCCAACTGCTCGCGCGGATCAAGGGTGTGCGCAAGAAGCTGTCCCAGGACCTGGGCTTCTTGATGCCCACCGTGCACATCCGCGACAACCTTGATTTGGCCCCCAGCGCCTACCGCCTGACCCTGATGGGCGTGATCCTGGCCGAAGCCGAGATCTACCCGGATCGTGAGTTGGCGATCAACCCTGGCCAGGTGTTCGGCACGCTTAATGGCATTACCGCCAAAGATCCGGCTTTTGGCCTGGAAGCGGTATGGATCGAAGTCAGCCAGCGCAGCCAGGCACAATCGCTCGGTTACACCGTGGTCGACGCCAGCACCGTGGTCGCTACCCACCTCAACCAGATCCTCTACAAGCACTCCCATGAGCTGATCGGCCACGAGGAAGTCCAGCAATTGATGGGTTTGCTGGCCAAAGCCTCGCCGAAACTGGCCGAAGAACTGGTACCCGGCGTGCTGTCACTGTCGCAGTTGCTCAAGGTGCTGCAAGCCTTGCTCGCCGAACAGGTGCCGGTGCGCGACATTCGCAGCATTGCCGAGGCCATCGCCAACAATGCCGCCAAGAGTCAAGATACTGCCGCTTTGGTGGCCGCGGTGCGTGTCGGGTTGTCCCGCGCCATCGTGCAAAGCATTGTAGGCATTGAGTCTGAGCTGCCTGTGATCACCTTGGAACCAAGGTTGGAACAAATATTGCTCAATAGTATTCAGAAGGCCGGACTTGGCCAGGAAGAGGGCGTTCTGCTGGAGCCAAGCATGGCTGAGAAACTGCAGCGTTCGTTGATCGAAGCCGCCCAGCGTCAGGAAATGGCGGGCCACCCGGTGATTCTGCTGGTGGCAGGCCCGGTTCGAGCGATGTTGTCGCGGTTTGGTCGCCTGGCAGTTCCGAATTTGCACGTTTTGGCTTATCAGGAAATTCCTGACAATAAGCAAGTGACTATCGTCGCGACAGTAGGGCCCAACGGCTGAGGTAGTGGGTTATGCAAGTTAAGCGTTTTTTCGCCGCCGATATGCGTCAGGCCATGAAACTGGTACGTGATGAGCTGGGCGCCGATGCCGCGATTATTGGAAACCGTCGCATTGCCGGCGGTGTCGAGCTGACGGCTGCCCTGGATTACACCCCGTCGGCGCTGGCGCCGCGCGTGCCGAACATGGAACTCGAAGACGAACTGCGCAAGACCGCTTCGCGCATTGTCTCGGCCCAGGCTGAATTGAGCATGCGTGGCGACAGCGATGCCAGCACCAATCGCCAATTGTTCGCCGGCCTGCCGCTGACCGCCGCCGAGCCGTTGGTAGAACCGACCTTCAAAGAACCGCCGCGTCCTGCAGCGCCAGCCCCGGCCGCCGCTGTCGACCAGCGCGCGCTCGACTCGATGCGTTTTGAACTCAATGGCCTGCGTGAGCTGCTCGAAGTACAGCTGGGCTCGCTGGCGTGGACGCAACTGCAAGGCAGCAAACCGCACCAGGCCAACCTGTGGCGTCGCCTGCAACGCATCGGCCTGTCCGGCCCGTTGTCGCGCGATTTGCTTGCACTGACGGCTGAAGTCGAAGAGCCGCGCCAAGCCTGGCGCATGTTGCTGGCGCACCTGGCGCGCATGATCGCCACGCCGGAAATCGAACCGCTGGAAGAGGGCGGTGTGATTGCCATGGTCGGCCCCGCCGGCATGGGCAAGACCACCACCCTGGCCAAGCTGGCCGCGCGTTATGTGCTCAAGTACGGCGCGCAGAACATCGCGCTGGTGAGCATGGACAGCTATCGCATCGGCGCCCAGGAGCAGCTCAAGACCTTGGGCCGCATCCTCAATGTGACAGTGACCCACGTCGACCCTGGCCAGTCGCTGGCTAATGCGCTCGACCCACTGCTGCGCAAGCGCGTGGTGTTGATCGACACGGCCGGCCTGCAAGCCAGCGACCCGGCACTGCGCATGCAGCTTGAAAGCCTGGCCGGGCGTGGCATCAAATCGAAAAATTACCTGGTGCTTGCAACCACCAGCCAGAAACAGGTTCTTACCGCTGCCTACCACAGCTACAAACGCTGTGGCCTGGCCGGTTGCATTCTCACCAAGCTCGACGAAACTGCGAGCCTGGGCGAGGTGTTGAGCCTGGCTATCAGTCATGAGTTACCGGTTGCCTACCTGACCGACGGGCCGCGGATCCCGGATGATTTGCATCTGCCGCGCCGTCATCAGTTGGTCAGCCGTGCTGTCAGCGTGCAAATGCAAGAAGAGCCTAGCGAGGAAGCGATGGCCGATATGTTCGCCGACCTTTACCACAACCCGGCTAAGCGGGTGGGGTGAGGCAGGATGAACACCGTGAAATGTATCTACATCGATGGTCTGCAAGCGATTCACGCGGCCAAGCCATGTAGCCTGCGTCTAAGCAAGACAAGGTAAAGAAATAAAATGGGCAGCATGCATCCCGTACAGGTGATCGCGGTGACCGGCGGCAAAGGTGGCGTCGGGAAAACTAACGTGTCAGTGAATTTGTCCCTGGCCCTGGCAGAGCTTGGCCGTCGCGTCATGCTGCTGGATGCTGACCTGGGCCTGGCGAACGTGGACGTTCTGCTGGGGCTGACACCCAAACACACCCTTGCCGATGTGATCGAAGGCCGTTGTGAGCTGCGCGATGTGCTGCTGCAAGGCCCCGGTGGCATTCGCATCGTGCCGGCTGCCTCAGGCACCCAGAGCATGGTGCACCTGAGCCCGGCGCAGCATGCCGGCCTGATTCAGGCGTTCAGCGACATCGGCGACAACCTCGATGTGCTGGTGATCGACACCGCCGCCGGGATCGGCGAGTCCGTGGTCAGCTTCGTGCGCGCCGCGCAAGAAGTGCTGCTGGTGGTGTGCGACGAACCCACGTCGATCACCGACGCCTATGCCCTGATCAAACTGCTTAACCGTGACTACGGCATGAACCGCTTCCGCGTGCTGGCCAACATGGCCCAAAGCCCGCAGGAAGGGCGAAATCTGTTTGCCAAGTTGACCAAGGTCACGGATCGCTTCCTCGATGTCGCCTTACAATACGTGGGCGCAGTTCCTTATGACGAGTGTGTGCGCAAGGCTGTGCAAAAGCAGCGTGCAGTCTATGAAGCGTTCCCTCGTTCGAAGTGCGCATTGGCGTTCAAGGCTATTGCTCAGAAGGTCGATACTTGGCCGTTGCCTGCCAACCCTCGGGGGCATCTGGAGTTTTTCGTCGAGCGATTGGTGCATCAGACGAGCGCGGGACCTGTGCTATGACATCCAGCGGCTACAACCTTTACAAAAAGTCGGCACGTGACAGTCAGGGCGAACTGATCGAGCGCTATGCGCCCTTGGTCAAGCGCATTGCCTATCACTTACTGGCACGCCTGCCTGCCAGTGTGCAGGTTGAGGACTTGATCCAGGCCGGCATGATCGGCCTGCTCGAAGTGTCGACCAAATACGACGCGAGCAAGGGCGCGAGTTTCGAGACGTATGCGGGTATTCGCATACGCGGTGCGATGCTCGATGAAGTGCGTAAAGGGGATTGGGCGCCGCGTTCGGTACACCGCAATACGCGTATGGTCAGTGACGCAATTCGTGCAATTGAAGCAAAAACCGGTCGTGACGCTAAAGATCATGAAGTTGCGGCCGAACTCCAATTGAGTCTCGACGATTACTACGGGATTTTGAACGATACCTTGGGCAGCCGCCTGTTCAGTTTCGACGACCTTTTGCAGGACGGCGAACACGAAGGGCTGCACGAGGACGGCGCGAGTGCACATCTGGAACCGTCGCGCGACCTGGAAGACGAACGTTTCCAGAGCGCGTTGGCGGAGGCGATTGCCAATTTGCCGGAGCGTGAGCGACTGGTGTTGGCGCTGTACTACGACGAAGAGCTGAACCTCAAGGAAATCGGTGAGGTCCTGGGGGTCAGCGAATCGCGTGTCAGCCAGCTGCATAGCCAGTGCGCCGCCCGCTTGCGGGGGCGATTGGGAGAGTGGCGCGCGCGCTGACAGGCAGTGTGGGGACACTGCAGACGCTACCGCAAAGGCTCTACGCTTTTGCGGGTTCGTGCCGTGGTGCCCTGGGCAGTCCTTTTTGTGTAACGCCTGTTGATTGAAATGGCGCGTCCAGGTGCTGGGCGCGTTTAAGACTGCTTGGAGGTCGAATTGGACAAGAACATGAAAATCCTCATCGTTGATGACTTCTCAACGATGCGGCGGATCATAAAAAACCTGTTGCGTGACCTTGGGTTCACCAACACGGTCGAGGCGGATGACGGCCTGACGGCGATTCCGATCCTCAACAGCGGGAGCATCGACTTTCTGGTAACCGACTGGAACATGCCGGGCATGACCGGTATCGACTTGCTGCGTCACGTGCGCGCCGATGAAAAACTGCGCAGCTTGCCTGTGTTGATGGTGACCGCCGAAGCCAAGCGTGAACAGATCATCGAAGCCGCCCAAGCCGGGGTTAACGGTTACGTGGTCAAGCCATTCACTGCATTGGCCTTGAAAGAGAAGATCGAAAAAATCTTCGAACGCATCCACGGCTGATGTCACCACGGGGGAGCTATGGAGCATAAAGAAACGTCACAGGGCGATTTTGAATCGACCCTGAAAAAGCATGCTCACCAGTTGGTCGACAGCCTTGAAAAAGGCCAGTTCGGCGACGCGGTGCAGTTGATCCATGAGCTTAACCAGACCCGTGACCGCGGCCTGTATCAGGAAGTGGGCAAGCTCACACGCGAGCTGCACAGTGCAATCGTCAATTTTCAGATTGACCCGCACATGCCCCAGGCCGAAGAAATCTCGCAGATCACCGATGCCACCGAACGCCTGTCCTATGTGGTCCGGCTGACTGAGGCGGCGGCCAACCGCACCATGGACCTGGTGGAAAACGCCACGCCCTTGGTCAATGGCATGGCCACCGAAGCTCAGGCGCTCAGCGTTGACTGGGGCCGCTTCATGCGCCGGGAAGTGGGGGCTGAGGAGTTTCGTGAGTTGGCGCGTCGGGTCGAGGGCTTTCTGTCGCGCACCGAACAGGAAAACCGCACGGTGGCCAGCAACCTCAATGACATTCTGCTGGCCCAGGATTACCAGGACCTCACCGGTCAAGTGATCAAGCGCGTGACCCAACTGGTCACCGAAGTGGAAAGCAACTTGCTCAAATTGGTACTGATGGCCGGCCAGGTCGACCGTTTTGCCGGCATCGAACATGACCGCGCAGCGATCCTCTCGGAAAAAGATCCACAAAAACATCTCGCCAAGGGTGAAGGTCCGCAGATTCATGCCGATAAACGTGAAGACGTTGTGTCAGGTCAGGATGACGTAGATGACCTGTTATCCAGTTTAGGCTTCTAAGGAGCACCCACATGAGCTTCGGCGCCGATGAAGAAATCCTTCAGGATTTCCTTGTAGAGGCCGGCGAAATTTTAGAGCAACTGTCCGAACAACTGGTCGAGCTGGAAAGCCGACCGGATGATGCGAACCTGCTCAATGCAATTTTTCGCGGTTTTCACACTGTAAAAGGGGGCGCCGGCTTCCTCCAGCTCCATGAGCTGGTGGAGTGCTGTCACATCGCCGAGAACGTGTTCGACATCCTGCGCAAGGGTGAGCGTCACGTCGACTCGGAACTGATGGACGTGATTCTCGAAGCATTGGATGCGGTCAACGGCATGTTCAGCGAGGTGCGCGAGCGTGCGCCGATCACTGCTGCCACGCCGGAGCTGCTGGCTGCGCTGGCACGCCTGGCCGAACCTGCCGATACCTCGGTTGCGCCGGTCGCCGCGCCTGAGCCTGAAGTTGAAGCCGAGCCGGATGTGACCGACAGCGAGTTCGAACAGCTGCTCAACTCCCTGAGCGCGGTGAAAGCCGAAGCTGAAGCACCGCAAGCGGTGGCTACGCCTGCCGTGCCGACCAGCGAAGACATTACCGACGCAGAATTCGAATCCCTGCTCGACCAGTTGCACGGTAAAGGCCAGTTTGCGCCGGACGCCGTGGCACCTGCTGCTGAGTCGGCAGCGCCTGCTGCGTCTGCCACATCTACAAGCGCCACCGACATTACCGACGACGAATTCGAAGCACTGCTCGACCAACTGCATGGCAAGGGCACGTTTGCTGCCGAAGCCTTGCCGGAAGTCGCCGCCATCGCGGCCGCACCTGCCGCCAGCGCTGCGCCTGCCAGCGTTGAGCCTGCCGCTGACGGCCTGATCTCCGATCACGAATTCGAAGCGCTGCTCGACGAGTTGCATGGCAAAGGCAAGTTCTCTGAAGTGGCCCCGGCCGCAGCAGCGACTGCAACGCCTGTGGCTGCCAAACCTGCGCCAGCCAAAGCCGCCGCGCCTGTGGCTGCCAAGCCCGCACCGGCACCGGCTGCCGCACCTGCGCGTGCCGCAGCGGCGCCGGTAGCCGAAAAGCCTGCCAGTGAAGCCGAAACCACCGTGCGGGTTGATACCGCGCGCCTGGACGACATCATGAACATGGTCGGCGAACTGGTGCTGGTGCGTAACCGCCTGGTGCGCCTGGGCCTGAACAGCGGCGACGAAGCCATGCAAAAGGCCGTGTCGAACCTCGACGTGGTCACCGCAGACTTGCAGACCGCCGTAATGAAAACGCGCATGCAGCCGATCAAGAAAGTCTTCGGCCGTTTCCCGCGCCTGGTTCGCGACCTCGCGCGCCAGCTCAAGAAAGAAATCAACCTGGAACTGGTGGGTGAAGAAACCGACCTCGACAAAAACCTTGTCGAGGCCCTGGCCGACCCGCTGGTCCACTTGGTGCGCAACGCCGTCGACCATGGCGTCGAAACCCCGGAAGAACGCGAAGCCTCGGGCAAGTCGCGTAACGGCAAGGTGATTCTGGCGGCCGAGCAGGAAGGCGACCATATCCTGCTGTCGATCACCGATGACGGCAAAGGCATGGACCCGGCGATTCTGCGTAATATCGCGGTCAAGCGCGGCGTGATGGACAAGGACGCCGCCGACCGCCTGACCGACACCGAATGCTACAACCTGATCTTCGCGCCGGGCTTCTCGACCAAGACCGAGATTTCCGATGTGTCCGGCCGTGGCGTGGGCATGGACGTGGTGAAGACCAAGATCAGCCAGCTCAACGGCTCGATCAACATCTACTCGACCAAGGGCCAGGGCTCCAAGATCGTGATCAAGGTGCCGTTGACCTTGGCGATCATGCCGACCCTGATGGTGATGCTGGGCAACCAGGCGTTCGCCTTCCCGCTGGTCAACGTCAACGAGATCTTCCACCTCGACCTGTCACGCACCAACGTGGTGGACGGCCAGGAAGTGGTGATCGTGCGCGACAAGGCGTTGCCACTGTTCTACCTCAAGCGCTGGCTGGTGGCTTCGGCCAAGCATGAAGAGCAGCGCGAGGGCCATGTGGTGATTCTGTCCGTGGGCACCCAGCGCATTGGCTTTGTGGTCGATCAACTGGTGGGCCAGGAAGAAGTGGTCATCAAGCCTTTGGGCAAAATGCTGCAGGGAACCCCAGGCATGTCGGGTGCGACCATCACCGGTGACGGTCGGATCGCGCTGATTCTTGATGTTCCGAGCATGCTCAAGCGTTACGCCGCTCGGCGTATTTGATTCTGGTGGGGCAGGGCGGTAGTGCCCGCCCCGCCTAACGGAGTGTTTATGGCAGTCAAGGTCCTGGTGGTGGACGATTCGGGTTTCTTCCGCCGCCGCGTCTCGGAAATTCTTTCCGCCGATCCAACCATCCAGGTGGTCGGCACGGCCACCAACGGTAAAGAGGCGATTGATCAAGCCATTGCGTTGAAACCGGACGTGATCACCATGGACTACGAGATGCCGATGATGGATGGCATCACCGCAGTCCGGCACATCATGCAGCGCTGCCCGACCCCGGTGTTGATGTTCTCCTCGCTGACCCACGAAGGCGCCCGGGTGACCCTGGATGCGTTGGACGCGGGTGCGGTGGACTTCCTGCCGAAGAATTTCGAAGACATCTCGCGCAACCCCGACAAGGTCAAGCAGATGCTGTGCGAGAAGGTGCACAGCATTTCGCGCAGTAATCGTCGCAGCCTGTTCAGTGCGCCTGCGCCCGCGCCGGTAGCCGCGCCGACGCCGACCACCTCGACGTTTGCGCGCCCGGCACCGGCACCGATCGCCCGGCCTGCAGTGGCGCCGGTGCGGGCCCCGGCACCGAGCGCGCATTCGCCTGCGCCCAAGCGCAAAGCCTACAAGCTGGTCGCCATTGGTACATCCACTGGCGGCCCGGTGGCCTTGCAACGCGTGTTGACTCAACTGCCGGCCAACTTCCCTGCGCCGATCGTGTTGATCCAGCACATGCCCGCCGCCTTCACCAAGGCCTTTGCCGAGCGCCTGGACAAGCTGTGCCGCATCAGCGTCAAGGAGGCCGAGGATGGTGACATCCTGCGACCTGGCCTGGCGCTGCTGGCACCGGGCGGCAAGCAGATGATGGTCGACGGCCGTGGCGCGATCAAAATCCTGCCGGGCGACGAGCGCTTGAACTACAAGCCGTGCGTGGATATCACCTTCGGCTCGGCGGCCAAGTCCTACGGCGACAAAGTTCTGGCGGTGGTACTCACCGGCATGGGCGCCGATGGCCGTGAAGGCGCACGCCTGCTCAAGCAGGGCGGCAGCGCGATCTGGGCCCAGGACGAAGCCAGCTGCGTGATTTATGGCATGCCCATGGCCATCGTCAAGGCGGACCTGGCTGACGCGGTTTATAGCCTGGACGACATTGGCAAACATCTGGTGGAGGCCTGCCTCTGATGGATGTCTTGAGCCTGATTGGCATCACCATGGCGTTTGTCGCGATTATCGGCGGCAACTACCTGGAAGGCGGCCACCTCGGCGCCTTGGCCAATGGCCCGGCGGCGCTGATCGTGATTGGCGGTACTGTGGGCGCGGCGCTGTTGCAGTCGCCGCTGAGTTCGTTCAAGCGCGCCATGCAGATTCTGGTGTGGATTATCTTCCCGCCGCGCGTGGACCTGCCCGGCGGCATCGACCGTGTGGTCAACTGGAGCCTCACCGCGCGCAAGGAAGGCCTGCTGGGCCTGGAAGGCGTGGCCGATGCCGAGCCCGACAGCTATGCACGCAAAGGCCTGCAATTGCTGGTCGATGGCGCCGAACCCGAGGCGATTCGCAGCATCCTTGAGGTGGATTTCTACACCCAGGAAAGCCGCGACATCAACGCCGCCAAAGTCTTTGAAAGCATGGGCGGCTACGCGCCGACCATCGGCATCATCGGTGCCGTGATGGGCCTGATCCACGTGATGGGCAACCTGGCCGACCCGTCGCAGCTGGGCAGCGGCATTGCCGTGGCGTTTGTCGCCACCATTTACGGCGTGGCGAGTGCCAACCTGGTGTTGTTGCCGGTGGCAAGCAAACTCAAGTCGATCGCCATGCGCCAATCGCGTTACCGCGAAATGCTGCTGGAAGGCATCTTGTCGATTGCCGAGGGCGAGAACCCGCGCTCCATCGAATTGAAGCTCCAGGGCTTCATGGATTAATGCCCATGCACATCGACCTGTGGCCAGTGAGCGTTATGTGGCGAGCGAACTTGTTGTGGCGAGTGAGCTTGCTCACGCTGGGCTGCGAAGCAG
Organism: Pseudomonas edaphica; assembly: GCF_005863185.1. GTDB lineage: Bacteria > Pseudomonadota > Gammaproteobacteria > Pseudomonadales > Pseudomonadaceae > Aquipseudomonas > Aquipseudomonas edaphica. Next base: position 32,001 of record NZ_VBVZ01000002.1, on the reverse strand, counting down.
CCCCAAAACCATACACCGCAACCTGCCTGAACAAACGCATTGCCTGGAGTGAGGCCGCTTCGCGCCCCAGCGCGAGCAAGCTCGCTCGCCACAGTGAAGCGGGCACCCGTGAAGTGGCCCACAGTGAAGCGCTCAATAGGGGTCAGGGAGGTATCTGCCTGTGAGCCGTCGTCGCCGCGAGCCTGAAGAGCACGTCAACCATGAACGCTGGCTGGTGTCCTACGCCGACTTCATCACCTTGCTGTTCGCGTTTTTTGTGGTGATGTACTCCATTTCGTCGATCAACGAAGGCAAGTACAAGATTATTTCCCAGGCGCTGGTGGGCGTGTTCAACGACACCGACCGCTCGCTCAAGCCGATCCCGATTGGCGAGGAGCGGCCCAAGACCGTGACGCCGGCCAAGCCGCTGGTCAATGACAGTGACGAAACCGCCGCCGGCATCGGTGGCACCAGCGACCCGCTCAAAAGCATCGCCGATGACATCAGTGCCGCGTTTGGCGACTTGATCAAATCCAACCAGATGACCGTGCGCGGTAATGAGTTGTGGGTGGAGATCGAGCTTAATTCGAGCCTGCTGTTCGCAAGCGCCGATGCGTTGCCGAGCGATCAGGCGTTTACCATCATCGACAAGGTGGCGGCGATTCTCAAACCGTTTGAGAACCCGATCCACGTCGAAGGCTTTACCGATAATTTCCCGATCAGCACCGCGCAATACCCGACCAATTGGGAGCTGTCATCGGCACGGGCCTCAAGCATCGTGCGCATGCTCGCGATGCAGGGCGTGAACCCTGGGCGCCTGGCGTCGGTGGGTTACGGTGAGTTCCAACCGGTGGCCAATAACGCCACTGCCGAAGGCCGCGCGCGCAACCGCCGTGTGGTGCTGGTGGTGTCACGTAACCTGGATGTGCGCCGCAGCCTGACCGGCACCGGTACTGCCAACGCAACACCGGATGCAGCCTTGAAGCGGGCTGGCACACAAACTGCACCGCCAACCGTTAAGCCGCCGGTTCGTCAGAGCGCCGTCAATTCTCCGTCACCGGCTCAATAATGTTATGTAATGTCTCGGTCGCGCCTTAGCCTACCGGGAGGAACCAACTGAATGAGAGTCTGGGCAGTTGCCAATCAAAAGGGTGGAGTCGGCAAGACCACCACGTCCATCGCCTTGGCCGGCTTGCTGGCCGAGGCGGGCAAGCGTGTGGTCGTGGTCGACCTGGACCCGCACGGCTCGATGACCAGTTATTTCGGCTATGACCCGGATGCGCTGGAGCACAGCTGTTACGACCTGTTCCTGCACAAGGGCAGCGTACCGGCAGATTTGCCCGGGCAATTGCTGCTGCCCACCAGCAACGAGAGCATTTCGCTGTTGCCGTCGAGTACCGCGCTGGCGACCCTTGAGCGCCAGTCGCCGGGGCAGAGCGGCCTGGGCCTGGTGATCGCCAAGACCCTGGCGCAACTGTGGCAGGACTTCGACTACGCGATCATCGACAGCCCACCGTTGCTGGGCGTGCTGATGGTCAATGCCTTGGCGGCCAGCCAGCAGTTGGTGATCCCGGTACAGACCGAACACCTGGCGGTCAAAGGCCTGGAGCGTATGGTCAGCACCTTGGCGATGATCAACCGTTCGCGCAAACAGGCGCTGCCGTTCAGCATCGTGCCTACACTGTTCGACCGTCGTACCCAAGCGTCGCTGGGCACCTTGCGGGTGTTGCGCGATGCTTACCCGGAAACGATCTGGAACGGCTACATTCCGGTGGACACGCGCTTGCGTGACGCCAGCCGCGCCGGGCTCACGCCGTCGCAGTTCGACGGCAAGAGCCGTGGCGTACTGGCTTACCGTGCGTTGCTTAAACATCTGCTGTCCCAGCAACTTGTGGCGCAGGTGGCGTGATGAACCGTCCCGTTGAGCTTAAGACCCGGCCGCAACTGGCACTGGAATCCTACCTGGATGCCTTGTTGCAGGATGCGACGGCAGAAGAATTGCCCGAGCCGATTCTGGTCCTTGAACCGGCCGTAGTCGAACCCGAAAGCACCCTGGATGAATTTCAGTTAGCGGTGCTGGAAGAACAGGCTCGTGATGCCCACGTGGTGGTGCCGATTGTGCCTGCGCCCGTGGTGGTCACGCCCGTGGTGGTTGAACCGGTGGTCGATGTGCACCTGCCGCCGAGCATCACGCCGCCGCCGGTCACGGGTGACGGTCGCCCATCGTGGGCGGCCGAGCCGTTCGAGTGCCTGCTGTTCGACGTCGCCGGGTTGACCCTGGCGGTGCCGCTGGTGTGCCTGGGGTCGATCTACTCGCTGGAAGGCCAGGAGCTGACGCCGCTGTTCGGGCAACCGGAGTGGTTCCTCGGCATCCTGCCCAGCCAGGCCGGCAACCTCAAGGTGCTGGATACGGCGCGCTGGGTGATGCCCGACCGCTACCGCGATGATTTTCGCCAGGGCTTGCAATACGTGATCTCGGTGCAGGGCTACGAGTGGGGGCTGGCGGTGCATCAAGTCAGCCGCTCGTTGCGCCTGGACCCGAATGAAATCAAGTGGCGCAGCCACCGGGGCCAGCGGCCTTGGCTGGCGGGCACCGTGATTGAACATATGTGCGCGTTGCTCGACGTCGCCGAACTGGCCGAGTTGATCGCCAGTGGGGCGGTCAAGACGATGCCACAGAACAAACGCAGTTGATTGAACAATAAGGGCCGTGCGGTTGCGCGGTCGAAGAAGCACACACTGAAGGGGTCAGGGGTATGAACAAGTCAGCATCCGCACAAGGTTTGGATGATCCGATCCTGCAATGGGTTACCTTCAAACTGGACAATGAAACCTACGGCATTAACGTGATGCGCGTGCAGGAAGTGCTGCGCTACACCGAAATCGCCCCGGTTCCAGGCGCGCCGAGCTACGTGCTGGGCATCATCAACCTGCGTGGCAACGTGGTGACGGTGATCGACACCCGCCAGCGTTTTGGCCTGATGCCTACTGAAGTCAACGACAACACGCGTATCGTGATCATCGAAGCCGACAAGCAAGTGGTCGGTATCATGGTCGACAGCGTGGCTGAAGTGGTTTACCTGCGCCAATCGGAAGTGGAAACCGCGCCGAACGTCGGTAACGAAGAGTCGGCCAAGTTCATCCAGGGCGTGTGCAACAAGAACAACGAGCTGTTGATTCTGGTTGAGCTGGACAAGATGATGAGCGAAGAAGAATGGTCGGAACTGGAGAGCATCTGATTGTTCCTTGATGCGGCGGTGATTGTCCTGGCCCTGTTGTGGGCCGGGACGTTGGCATTCCTGCTGCGCTATATGCGCCAGCAACGGGAACTGGCCGTGCAGCAGGCCGAGCGCGATGCTGTGCGTGACCGACGGATTCTGGATTTGGTCAAGCGTGTGGATCACTTCCAGCAGAGTGCGGTGAAGGTCGGGGATGAAGTGCATGAACTGCGCGCGATTCTTGGGCCGTTGCCGGATAAGTTGGCGCAGATTGAGCAGCGTGATCCTTCAAGCCTGTCGTTTGCCCAGGCGGCCAAATTGGTCGGCATGGGGGCGACGGTGGATGAGCTGACGCAGTCGTGTGGGTTGACCCAGGCTGAGGCGCAGTTGATGAGCAAGTTGCACAAGAGCTGATTGCGGCGATCCTCTGAGACACCGCGGTCGAAATGTGGGAGCTGGCCGAGTATTGTTCTGTTGCTCTGGCCATTACATCCTTTTCGATGGCGAAATCAGCGGTCTTTTGATCTGCGCTTGAGATCGAAAGCCGACCGGAGTGGTTGGATCAAAAGCGCATCAATGTGCTTTCGGGCTACCGATACAATCCTTATAGCAAGGCTCCACACGCACATCCGGCCTGTCGTCGACGTAGAAGCCGTCGCGATTGGGCATCTTCAGATGAGTGAGGGTGGCAGCATCCACCGTGGCGTTCGCTTCCACTATCTCGTTTTTGTTCAGGATATAACCCACCACTGCGTACACCTGATCATTGCTCAACGACTGTGGTTGCTGGAAGGGCATGGTGCGCCTGACATAGTCGAACAGGGTGGTTGCGTAGGGCCAATAACTGCCGACAGTTTTGACCGGTTTGGATGTGGGGAGCGAGCCTGCGCCGCCCATTAGTGCCGGGCCAGTGCCGCCCTCCAGGTTGGCGCCGTGGCAGCCAAGGCAGCTGGTTTGATAGACCTTTTCGCCTTCCATGACCGTGCCTTGTCCGGCGGGCAGGCTCTTGCCATCGGGAGCGACGTCGATGTTCCAGCGGGCGATGTAGTGCTCTGTCACCGGCTGCCCCAAGCCGGATTGCGCAGCCGTCGATGCGCATGCGACCACGCCCATGCTCAGTAGCCCCAATGCCATGGCGGTAAGGTTATGCACGGCCATTGCTCACCTCCCCATTGGCGTTGATGCGCCAGGGCTGGATTGCATTGTTGTGGTAGAACGAGAAGTCCCCGCGCACGGCTTTCAATTGTTCCAGGCTGGGTTGCACGTAGCCGGTCTCGTCGATGGCGCGGCTCATGATGAGCATTTCTTTGCCCAGCCATTGGAAGGGCGCGCGAAACACCGTCAGGCATTTGTTCAGCACCGGCTCCTGCAGCGTGGCCGCATACCAGTTGTTCCCGCCGTCGACGGACACGTCCACGCGGGTGATTTTTCCGTTGCCGCTCCAGGCGATCCCGCGTATTTCATGCGGGCCTTTGCGGGTGAGTGTCTGGGTGCCGGACGGGGCCGTGATGAGTGACTTGCACTCCATCACGAAGGAGAACTTCCTGGCTCGCCCATCTGGCATCAAGTCGGTGTATTTGGCCGTTTCTTCACGGCTGTACGCCGGGGCATCGGTGACATGCAGGCGGCGCAGCCACTTGATGTGGGTATTGCCTTCATAACCCGGAACGATAAGACGCAGGGGGTAACCTTGCTCGGGGCGCAGCCTTTCGCCGTTTTGGCTGTAGGCGACCAACACGTCATCCAGGCATTTTTCGAGCGGCAGGCTGCGGGTCATGGCAGCGCCATCGGCGCCTTCAGCCACAACCCATTTCGCCCCTGGCTTAAGGCCAGACGCGTGCAGCAAGGTTTTCAGCGGCACGCCGATCCACTCGGCACAGCTGACCAGGCCCGCGACTTCAGCGGCGGTTTTGCCCCAGGGCGGCAGGAATGAAGGGTTGCCCGAGCATTCGATGAAGTGGATGCGCGAGACGGCGGGAAACTGGCGTAGCTCATCGAGGGTGAACAGCAAGGCTGTGTCGGTCAGCCCATGAATCACCAGGAAGTGCCTGGCCGGATCAATCGCTGGCACGCCGGCGTGATGGCGTTCAAAAAACAGCCCGTTGGGCGTAATGATGCCGTCCAGTTCCTGCAGGGGCGAAGTACTGTAAGCCGACATGCGCTCGGTAAGCCCGGGGTAGAGATTGCGCACCGCATCCGTCTCAAAGCTGGACGGTTTACCGTAGGGCACACCGGTGGGACCGCCCAAGGTTTTTGTCCAGGCCGGCACTTCCAGTTGTTCATCGGCTGATCCGGGAGATTGTGCCGCGCGCGCCAACGGGCCAAAAGCAACCCCGAGCGCGGCGCTGCCAACCAGCAGGCTGGTTTTGCCGAGGAAGTCCCGGCGAGCCAGGGGCGCGGCGATTGCGGGTTTATCGTCTGTTGAGTCGTCTTTCATTCTGGCTCTCCTGAGCAAAAATTTTGGCGACTCGCCAGCGGTTAACGCTGCACCATTGGTTTTAATGTAGTCGGTTTTTAATCGCAGGCTTTGAAATTGATGTAACCCGGCGACGAATTAATTTTCAAGCGGATGGCTTTTTTCTTCTCCTCAAAGGTCCACATCCTTCAGGAACCCTTGAACCCAGGAGAATGCCCCCATGACCACCCCCAAAGCACTGTTGATCCTGCACGGCAAGCAAGCCCTCAATGAGGACGTGCGCGCTGCCGTGCAGGCCCGGCGCGAGCAGGGTTGGGAGCTGGCGGTACGGGTGACGTGGGAGGGCGGCGATGCCCAGCGCCTGGTCAATGAAGCCTTGGCCGACGGTTATACCCACTTGATCGCCGGTGGTGGCGACGGCACGTTGCGTGATGTAGCCGAGGCCATGGCCTTGGCCAAGACCGACGCCAGCCTGGTGTTGATGCCGTTGGGCACCGCCAACGACTTTGCCCGCGCCGCCGGTGTGCCGCTGGAGCCTGAACGCGCGCTGGCGCTGCTGGATGTGCCGCCCAGGGCCATCGACCTCGGTCAGGCCGGTGGGCAGATGTTCCTCAATATGGCCACCGGCGGCTTTGGCAGCCAGGTCACCGCCAATACCTCTGAAGACCTGAAAAAAGTGCTGGGCGGCGCGGCGTATCTGTTCACCGGGCTGTCGCGTTTCAGCGAGTTGAAGGCGGCGTATGGCGAGCTGGAAGGGCCGGGCTTTCACTGGAAGGGCGATTTGCTTGCACTGGGCATCGGCAACGGCCGCCAGGCGGGCGGTGGGCATGTGCTGTGCCCTGGCGCGCTGGCCGATGATGGCTTGCTTGATATCAGTATTTTGCCGGCGCCCCAGGAAGTGGTCGGCACGCTGATGACCCTGATGAGTGACGGCTGGGGCCTGGACAATATGTTTGTCCGCGCGCGCCTGCCATGGGTCGAGATCAAAGTGGCCGAAGGGCTGTATATCAACCTTGATGGCGAGCCATTGAAAGGCGATGACCTGCGTTTTTCCGCGCTGCCCAAGGCCCTGCGCGTGCACTTGCCGCTGGGCTCGCCGTTAGTCGTCCAGGCTGATGATCTGCTCGCGAACGGCGAATAACACCAGGCCCGCCACGTCGAAGATCTGCAGGCGTTTCATGATCTGCGAGCGATGCGCTTCCACTGTCTTGATACTCAAGCCCAGGCCATGGGCGATTTCCCGGGTGGACTTGCCGCGCACGATCAAACGCAGGATCTCCAGCTGGCGCGCCGTAAGGTTATGGCTGTCGGCGGCGGAGGAGACAGGCCCCTGGCTGCGGATCAGCGCCTGGTTGATCACCGTGTGGGCAATCGCAGGGCTCAGGTAGCGCTCGTTGTTACGCAAGGCCAGCAGGGCATGTTCCAGCTCGCTGGCGGTGGTGTCCTTGAGCAGGTAGCCATGGGCGCCGGACTCCAGCGCGCGCATGATCAGCTCCGGGTCGGTGTGCATCGACAGGATCAGCACCTTGCTTTTGGGGTAGGCCGCCTTGAGTTGCTGAAGGGCGTCGAGGCCGCCGGTGTATTTCATCGACAGGTCGAGCAGCACGATATCTGGCTGCAGCGCGCTGAATGTCTCCAGCAATTGCGCGCCATCGCTGGCCTCGCCGATCACGCTGTAGCCTTGGATATCCTGGATCAGCGCGCGTACGCCGGCCCGGATTAGTGCGTGGTCATCCACCAGGAGTAAGTTGCAAGTCACTCGAGAACCTTAGGGGAATTGGCCCGTTCGAGGGCGCGGGGCGCCCAGGGAAAAAGCGCGTCGATGCGTGTGCCTTTGCCTGGCTGGCTGCTGACAGACAATGCACCGCCCAGTTGGTCGATGCGCTCGGTCATGCCGGCCATGCCTCGTTGGCCTTCAAGGCCTGGGTTGGTCGCCGGTGAAAAGCCCAGGCCGTCATCGCAGATCATCAGCGACAGGCCTTCGGGCAGGCGTTGCAGGCGTACCAGCAAATTCTGCGCCTGGGCATGGCGCAACATATTGGTCACCGCTTCCTGGGTGATGCGAAAGGCGGCCACGGCCATTTCTTCCGGGATGCCGGTCAGGCGCTGCTGGCATTCCAGGCTCCAGTGCACCGAGGTGTTTTCCAGGGTCTTGAGCAAGTGCGCGCGCAGGCTCGCCTCAAGGCCCAGGCTGGCCAACTGGCGGGGGTTGAGGATGGCGGACACGTCGCGCACTTTGGCCAGGGTTTCGTTCAAGGTATTGCATAACACCGTGCATTGGCTTTGCAGGTCGTCGGGCAGGCGACGCTTGAGCCATTCGCTTTGCAGTTTGGCGGCGGTCAGCAGTTGGCCGATATCGTCATGCAGTTCGCGGCTGAGGCGGTGGCGTTCGTTTTCCTGGACCTGTAGCAGGCGGTCGGCCAGTTCCTGCGGCTGGAATTTTATCGACTTGCGCGAGCGCCACTGCTGCAGCCCCACCACCATCAGGGTGGCCAGGTTGAGCAGCACTATCAACAAAGGCAGGGGAGCTGAGCGTGTGTAGGCCCACAGACTGACGAACAGCGAGCAAAGGCACAGGGCGAGGGCCAGGCGGCGAGCATTGCTGCGGGACACGGACCTTGCGATGAGTGACTTTAGGCTGGCGTACATAGCGGATGGAGCCAATGAAGGTTCGCTGCGGGAAGACCGGTCACTGCGGCTGACAGGGCTCTGTGTGGAATACGGTGCTGGAACGTTTTTTTATACATGATGAAGTTGAGTCACTTCGAACGGGGCATAGTACCACCACTATTACCGTCGGTCGCCTGGCGCCTTACCCGGTGCCGCCTAATCTGCGCCAAACGCCGAGGAACCTGACTCCGTAGTTCAAAGAGCCAGCGGTTTACTCAGCATAGTTATATTAATTTGGTTTGTTTGTATCGATATTGCGTTGATGGCTAATTGATATATATCGCCCACGCATCATTGTCGACCGTTTAATGTACGGTCGTTTTTAGATAACTCGACGATCAAATACGACCTGTCAGTACTCAGGACGCGTGATGTACGCGCTGTTGTGGTTTATGCGTGAAGTCTTTCTGCGGGATCTGCAAAGTGACGGTCGCGATCAGTGTGGTTTGTTCGCTGTCATCCAGCGTCAGTTCGCCGGTGCGGATGTCGATCAGCTCCAATTGCCAGGCCAGCAGCGTCAGGCAGTCATGCAGGGCACTCAGCGCCTGGTCGTGCAGCTCCATGGGGCTTGCGGCATTGGCGATCAGGTATTGGATATGCCGGGAAAACTCGCTGATCGCCTGCAGGGCCAGGCCTTCGGCTTTTTCCGCCAGCTTGGCCAGGCTGGTTTTCATGCAGTCGATGGCATCGCTGTCGTTGCGAATCAGATGTAAATGGTGCAGGCACTCTTCTGACTTGGCCAAAAGCTTTTCGGCTTCCAGCAGAAACTCGGGAAGTGCAGTCTGCCATTCGTTTGCGCTATTCATCATGCAAGTCTCCGCAACATAAGGTCGGGTGATGAGATGTCGCACCGGGTGAATGGCGTAAAACTACCGCTGAAATATGACTGAGATCTGTAGCCTGCTTCTGAAATTTCAGTAGGACCGTTACTTGAATGATCAGAGTAGCCGTGGAAGGCCCTGGTCATTCGGGTCATTTGCACAACTTTGGTTGCCGCCACGTATAAGTCTGGAAGACCCGTGGGCCGAGGGCTTGGGATGGCAAACAAAAGCCTGACTCCATTCATGCAATGAGAATGGCGTCACATTAATGGCTATTAGATATCGCGAATATCAGGTCGGGCCTGATTGTGCATAGGGGAATCCCTTACACAGCGGAACCCTACGTCGATTTGAATGTCGCGCAAGGTCGCTGTACTGCCGTCTGGAGAGCGGATTGCAGTAAACCATGATGTCAGTGTGACATCAATGTATTTACATGGCATTTTACCGGGGTCAAGGTCTGGCGCTTGCCGCCGATAACCACCCTTAAGTGAGCTGCACAATCCCACATCAGGAGCTTTTAATGGCCGGCATTCTCGACACGGTAGATCAACGCACGCAACTGGTGGGTGAGAATCGCCTGGAGATCCTCATGTTTCGCCTGGCCGGGCGGCAATTGTTTGCGATCAACGTGTTCAAGGTTCAGGAAGTCCTGCAACTGCCCAAGTTGACCCTGATGCCCCAGCGTCACCCGTTTGTATGCGGCGTGGTCAACCTGCGTGGCCAGACCCTTCCGGTCATCGACCTGTCACAGGCCATCGGCATGCGCCCGCTGGTGCCGGGGCCGAACAGCACGATTATCGTCACCGAGTACAACCGTTCGGTGCAGGCCTTCCTGGTGGGCGGTGTGGATCGCATCGTCAACATGAACTGGGAAGCCATCCTGCCGCCACCGGCCAGCGCCGGGCGCCAGCATTACCTCACGGCCATCAGCAAGGTCGATGACCAGTTGGTGGAAATCATCGACGTGGAAAAAGTCCTCGCCGAAATCGTGCCGTACAACGCCAAAGTCTCGCGGGAAAAACTTGAAGACCCGGTGCTGGAACGTGCCCGTGGCCGCGAAGTGCTGCTGGTGGACGATTCCAACGTGGCCCTCTCGCAACTGCGCGACACCCTGGGGCAACTCGGCGTGAAGATGCACATTGCCAGCGACGGCCTCAAGGCGCTGAACATGCTCAAGGCCTGGGCCGACAGCGGCCAGGTCATGACCGACAAATTGCTGATGATCTTCACCGACGCCGAAATGCCCGAGATGGACGGCTACCGCCTGACCACCGAAATCCGCAACGACCCGCGCCTGCGTGGCCTTTATGTGGTGCTGCACACCTCGCTGTCGGGCAGCTTCAATGACTCAATGGTCAAGAAGGTCGGTTGCGACAACTTCCTGTCCAAATTCCAGCCCGACAAGCTGGTGGATGTGGTGCGCCAACGCTTGATGTTGGACGAAGTGCCCGCCTGAGCAGGCGGCCTTTTGTGGCAGGCAGTCTCGTGATGGCAGGCAGGCTTGTTGTGGCGAGCAGGCTCGCCACAGTAAGCTTACCGGTCACAAGAGCTCCAGCGACCTTTGATTCTGGAAGTCCCGTCCTATAGGGTGGCGCTTTGTCCCCCTCAGGAATGCAGGCCCATGCTTCGTCTCAGCGCGCTGTACCGTTACCCCTTGAAGTCCGGCAAGGCCGAAGCCTTGCAGCACATCGGCCTGGATAAACTCGGGCTGGATGGGGATCGACGCTGGATGCTGGTGGACGAAGCCAGTGGCCGATTCCTGACCCAGCGGGCGGTGGCGAAGATGAGCCAGTTGTCGGCGTTGTGGAACAGCGCCGGTGGCCTGACCCTCAATTCGCCTGGCTTTGCCACGCTGGACGTGGCGCTGCCGGGCAGCGATGCCGAGTTGCGCGGTGTAACTATTTGGCGCGACACCTTGCGTGTGCCGGATGCCGGCGATGCGGCGGCGGCCTGGGTCAGCGACTTTATCGGCAAGCCCACGCGGCTGGTGCAGGTGCCGCTGGCACGTGCACGTACTACCGAGGCCGGTTATGGCAAGGACGACGATCAGGTCGGTTTTGCCGATGGTTTCCCCTTGCTGCTGATCGGCCAGGCCTCGTTGGACGACTTGTCCCAGCGCATCGGCCGGCCGATGGAAATGCTGCGTTTCCGTCCCAATCTAGTGATTGAAGGCAGCGAGGCCTTCGCCGAAGACGGTTGGAAACGCGTGCGTATCGGCGACGTGGAGTTTCGCGTGGTCAAGTCGTGCTCGCGCTGCATCCTCACCACCATCGACCCGGCCAGCGGCGAGCGCAGCGCCGACCGTGAGCCGCTGGCGACACTCAAGACCTACCGTGAGCAGGGCGGTGACGTGATGTTCGGCCAGAACCTGGTCAACGATGGCAGCGGCGAATTAGCCGTCGGAATGCCCGTGACGATCCTGGAATAAAAAATGCCCGTCTCCTGCGAGACGGGCATTTTTTTTGCGCTGTAACCCTTAGCCGCGGTATTCGCACAGGTAAGCGGTGTCTACGGCAACCTTCAGTTGGAACTTGCTGTTGGCCGGCACGTTGAACTGGCTGCCGGCGGCGAAGGTTTCCCAGGCGTTGGCGTCTGGCAGCTTGACGGACAGGGCGCCGGACACCACGTGCATGATTTCACGCTGGGCGGTGCCGAATTCGTATTCACCCGGTGCCATCACGCCGATGGTCGCAGGGCCCTCTGCGGTGCCGAAAGCGATCGACTTGACGGTGCCGTCGAAGTACTCGTTGACTTTGAACATGGGTGAATCCTCGGAAAAGGGTCTGGAAAGGTCGGCCAGTATGCCCAAGGCCGGGGGTGCTGCCTAGACCGGCAAAATCAACGGCAGCAGGCGTGCGGTGTTGCGCGCGTCTTCGAGTGCCCGATGTTGCTGGCCATGGAACTGCATCCCCGCCAATTGCAGCGCACCGTTGAGCCCCAAGGGCTTGTCCAGCCGCCGGGCCTTGGCGAAACGCTGCTTGAGGTTCACATGCGCGGTCTGGGCGAGCGCGCTGGTCAGGCCATGGCGTTGCCATTCAAGTTCAAGCTGCGCGCGGTCGTAGTCGCCCCAGCTGGCCCAGCCTTCCAGGCGCGCTTGATGTTGGCCCAGCCAACGCTCAAACAAGGGCCACACCTCGGTGATCGGCGCCGCCGCGTCGATGTTGGCCTGGGTGATATGCGTGAGTTGGCGACAGAACGGCGTCAGCAAGGGGCGACGCAGCGGCCGCACAAAGCGCTGGAAGTGATCCAATTCGCGGCCCTGGCGGTTCACGAGGCTGGCGCCGATCTCGATGACTTCCATCTCCGTCACGGGCCAGCCGCCTTCATCCGTTGTGGCTTCAAGGTCAATAATCAGCCAATGGGGCATCGTGCAGGTTCCCGTACTCGTCCTTTCCTGATGGGGATAGAGCGTAGCTGGGCCGTGTAGTTCCGCCTAGGGTGTTATTCGATCTCCAGCAAAACCTGGCGATTGCGCACTTGATCACCTGCGACGACCTGCACACCCTTGATCACACCGTCGATGCCGGCCGTCAGAGGATGTTCCATTTTCATGGCTTCGAGCACCAGCAGCAGTTGGCCTTTGCTGACGCTTTCACCGGTGCTCACGCGGATATCGACAATCGCGCCGTCCATCGGTGCCTTGACGATGCCGGTGCTGGCGTCGGCCTGGCGGCTGGCGACGTGTTGGGTGCGGTTGATGATCTTCACGCCCGGCAGCCAGAGCTGAGTGTCGTCCAGATGGTAGGGCAGGCGACGGCGAATGCCGTCGATCACCAGTGTGGCCCAGCGGCCGTCGGTGGTCAGGTCATGGATCTCGATGCCGTTGGCTTGCAGATGGTTGCCGTCCAATACGTTGACGTCGAGGTCCTGCACCTCGTCGTTCACCGCCAGGCGATAGCGCCAGGCGGCCTTGTTGCGCCATCCCGACAAGCCTTGGCGGTGGGTGTTGGCGCTGTGTTGGTAAAACAGTGCGGCGGCCAGCGCGACCTGCTCCTTTGTCGCGGCGTGACGTGGGATGTCATTGAAGTGTTTGGCGATAAACCCGGTACTGAACTCGCCTGCGATAAAGTCCGCTTGCCCGAGCAGGTCCACCAGCAAACCCTGGTTGGTGGTGACGCCCAGTAACACGGTGTCTTGCACTGCGCGCAGCAATTTGCGCCGGGCCTCTTCGCGGGTGGCGCCGTGGGCGATGATTTTGCCCAGCATGGCGTCATAGAACGGGCTGATGCGCTGGCCCTCAAGCACGCCGTGGTCGATGCGTACCCGGGCAGCCGGCTCCCAGCGCAGCACGTCGCCGGTTTGCGGCAAAAAGCCCTGGGCCGGGTCTTCGGCGTACAGGCGCACTTCCATGGCGTGGCCGGTCAGGGTCACGTCGGCCTGTTGCAAGGGCAGCGGTTCGCCAGCGGCGATGTTCAGTTGCAACTCAACCAAGTCCAACCCCGTGATCAGTTCGGTGACCGGGTGCTCCACTTGCAGGCGGGTGTTCATCTCCAGGAAGTAGAAGTGGCCGTTGCGGTCGAGCAGAAATTCGACGGTGCCGGCGCCGACGTAATTGACCGCACGCCCAGCCTTCAGCGCAGCTTCGCCCATGGCTTGGCGCAGCGCAGGTGTCATCACCGGGCAGGGCGCTTCTTCGATGACTTTCTGGTGGCGGCGCTGGATCGAGCAGTCGCGTTCGCCCAGGTAAATGAGGTTGTTGTGGCTGTCGCCGAACAGTTGGATTTCAACGTGGCGCGGGTCGATCAAAGCTTGTTCGAGGATCAGTTCGTCGCTGCCAAACGCGTTGAGGGCTTCGGAGCGTGCGGTACGCAGTTGATCGAGCAGTTGGCTGCCGTCGTGGACCAGGCGCATGCCACGCCCGCCACCGCCGGCACTGGCTTTGATCATCAGCGGGTAGCCGATACGGTTGGCTTCTTGCTGCAAGGTCGCGTCATCCTGGGCATTGCCTTGGTAACCGGCGATGCACGGCACACCCGCGTCGAGCATGGCGAGTTTGGACTGGCGTTTGCTGCCCATCAGCTCGATGGCGGCAACGCTGGGGCCGATGAAGGTGAGGCGGGCGTCCAGGCAGGCTTGGGCGAATCCAGCGTTTTCGGAGAGGAAGCCGTAGCCGGGGTGGATGGCGTCGGCGCCTGTGCGTCTGGCGGCGTCGAGGATGGCCGGGATGTTGAGGTACGACTGGTTAACCGGCGCGGGGCCGATGTGGACGGCTTCGTCGGCCATTTGCACGTGCAGGGCCTGGGCGTCGGCGTCGCTGTAGACGGCGACGGTGCGGTAGCCCAGGGCTTGGGCGGTGCGTTGGATGCGGCAGGCGATTTCGCCGCGGTTGGCGATCAGGATTTTGGTGAATGCAGGCATGGGTTTATCCCTTGGCACATTGGGTGAATGTTCGGCCCCTATCGCAGCGATGCGGCGACCCGACAAGCCAGCTCCCACAGTTTGAAATGCATTCCCCTTGTGGGAGCTGGCTTGCCTGCGATGGCGTCATCGAGACCACCCAGGCTTACGCTTCTGCACAAACGCCTGCGTCCCCTCAATCCCTTCTTCACTCGTCACCGCCTCGGCAAACCATTCTGCGGCCTGATCCAACAGCGGGCCCACCGGTTGTTCCACACTGGCGAGCAACAGCGCTTTAGTCCGCGCATTCGCCCCCGGCGCACAGCGCAACACCTGCCCCAGCACCTCATCCAATCGTTCCGCCAATGCTTGTGCATCGCGCTCGACGTAATGCACCACGCCCAACCGCTCAGCCTCAACCCCATCAAACCGCGCCGCCGTCAGCGCCAGTCGGCGTGCCTGGGTCAAGCCAATGCGCTTGACCACAAACGGCGCAATCTGCGCCGGCAACAAGCCCAGGCTGGTCTCAGGTAGCCCGAACTGCGCCTGGTGGTCGGCAATCGCGATATCACTCACGCACGCCAGCCCAAAGCCGCCGCCCAGCACCGCGCCTTGCAGCACCACGATCACCACTTGCGGCACGGCTTCGACGGCTTGCAGCAGGGTGCCGAAGGCGCGGTTCAGCGCCGGCAACTGCCCGCCCGCCATGACCATGTCTTTCACATCCGCCCCGGCACAGAAGTGCCCACCGGCGCCGCTGATCACCACGGCGCGCACCTGGCTGTCCAATTGTGCCAATACCGACCGCAGTTCGTTGACCATCTCCAGGCTCATCGCATTGCGGCTGGCGGGGCGGTTAAGGGTGATGTGCAGCACGCCGTTGTGCGGCTCGAGCAGCAGGGTGTTCATGATTTTTTCCCGGGCAGGGTGCCCATCAATTTGCAGATGATGCCCAGCATGATTTCGTCGGCGCCGCCGCCAATCGACACCAGCCGCACATCACGGTAGGCGCGGGCCACCGGGTTGTCCCACATAAAGCCCATGCCGCCCCAGTATTGCAGGCAGCTGTCGCTGACCTCACGGCCCAGGCGCCCGGCCTTGAGTTTGGCCATGGAGGCCAGTCGCGTCACATCCTGGCCTTTGATGTATTGCTCGGTGGCCTGGTAGACCAGCGCGCGCAGGCATTCGATTTCGGTGGACAGCTCGGCCAGGCGAAAGTGGATGACCTGGTTGTCGATCAGCGCCTTGCCGAAGGTCTGGCGCTCTTTGCAGTATTCGATGGTGCTGTCGATGCAATGCTCCAGGCCCTTGATCATATTGGCTGCGCCGAACAGGCGTTCTTCCTGGAACTGCAGCATTTGCATCATGAACCCCGCGCCTTCGTGGCCGATGCGGTTGCGTTGCGGCACGCGCACACCGTCGAAAAACACCTGGGCGGTCTCGGAGCTGTGCATGCCGAGCTTTTCCAGCGGCGGGCTGACGCTGATGCCTGGGGTGGTCATTGGCACCATGATCAGTGATTTGTTGATATGCGGCTTGTCGTCGGAGGTGTTGGCCAGCAGGCAGATAAAGTCGGCGCTGGGCGAGTTGGTGATCCACATTTTGCTGCCGTTGATCACGTAGTCGCCGCCGTCCTTGCGCGCGTGGGTTTTAAGCCCCGCCACGTCGGAGCCGGCGCCGGTTTCCGAGACGCCGATGCAACCCACTTGCTCGCCGCTGATGGCCGGGCGCAGGAATTCGTCGCGCAGTTCATCGGAGCCGAAGCGGGCGAGGGCGGGCGTGCACATATCGGTTTGCACGCCGATGGACATGGGGATGCCGCCGCAGCGGATGGTGCCGAATTCTTCGGCGGCGACAATGGAGTAGCTGTAGTCCAGGCCCATGCCGCCGAATTGTTCCGGCTTGGAAATGCCCAGCAGGCCGAGGTCGCCGGCCTTGCGGAAGATTTCGTGAATGGGGAAGCGCCCGGCTTTTTCCCACTCGTCCACGTGCGGGTTGATCTCGCGGTCGACGAAGGCACGCACGGTGCGGCGCAGTTCCTGGTGTTCCTGGGTGAAGATCATTGTTGTTGTTCTCCTTGTTGGGACGCGGAGCGTCCTTGGCTGCGTTACCACGCGGAGCGTGGGCACGATCAGCGCGCTACACCAAAGCTGTTGGGCTGCAGTTGGCGCACCTCGGCCTCGTGGCAGATATCCAGCAAGAACCCCAATAGCGTGCGGGTATCGCGTGGATCTATCAGCCCGTCGTCCCACAGGTTGGCGCTGCCATAGAGGGCGGTGGACTGGCTGTCGAGTTTCTGCGCGGTGACCTGTTCGAGCATGTCCAGCACCTTGGGGTCGGGCACCAGACCGTCCTTCAATTGCTTGGCCTCAGTCACGATGCGCAGCACCTTGCCCGCTTGCGCGCCGCCCATCACCGCCGTGCGGCTGTTGGGCCAGGCGAAGATAAAACGCGGGTCCAGGCCACGGCCGCACATTGCATAGTTGCCCGCGCCATAAGAGCCGCCGACCACCACCGTGAGTTTAGGCACCCGCGCATTGGCCACCGCCTGAATCATCTTCGCGCCGTGCTTGATCACGCCTTGTTGCTCCGACTCGGTGCCTACCATAAAGCCGGTGGTGTTGTGCAGGAACAGCAGCGGCGTGCGGCTCTGGTCGCACAGTTGGATAAATTGCGCCGCCTTGCTCGCACCCTTGGGGGTGATGGGGCCGTTGTTGCCGATCACACCGACGGCGCGGCCCTGGATATGCAAGTGGCCGCAGACGGTGTGGGCGTCGAACTCGCCTTTGAACTCCAGAAAGTGCGAGCCGTCGGCCAGGCGTGCGAGGATTTCGCGCACGTCGTAGGGCTTTTTCGGGTCATCGGGGATCAACCCCAGCAACTCGTCGATAGGATACAGCGGCTCCTTGTAAGCCCGTTGTGGAGCGGGTGGCAGGCGATCATCCCACGGCAGCAGGCTGACGATTTCGCGCACGATGCGCACGCCATCGGCATCGTTTTCCGCCAGGTACTCGGCCGTGCCGGCGGTTTGCGCGTGCATCTCGGCGCCGCCCAGCTCTTCATCAGTCGCGACTTCGCCGGTGGCGGCCTTGAGCAGCGGCGGCCCGGCCAAAAACAGCTTGGCCTTGCCGCGCACCACCACCACGTAATCCGACAGCCCCGGTTGATACGCGCCGCCCGCCGTGGCCGAGCCGTGTACCACGGTGATCTGCGGCAAGCCCATGGCCGACATGCGCGCCTGGTTGGCGAAGCTGCGTGCGCCTTCGACGAAAATCTCGGCGGCGTAATTGAGGTTGGCACCGCCGCTTTCCGCCAGGGTCACCACCGGCAGTTTGTTTTCCATGGCGATCTGTTGCAGACGCAGGGATTTTTTCAGGCCGGACGGCGAAATGGTGCCGCCCTTGATCGCGCTGTTGTTGGCCACCACCAGCATGCGTACGCCGCTGACGTAGCCGATACCGGCGATCAAGCCGCCTCCGGCCGCGCTGCCGTCTTTGTCATCGTGGAGTTTGTAGCCGGCCAGGCTGGCCAATTCCAGAAACGGCGCGCCGGGGTCCAGCAGCAGGTTGAGGCGCTCGCGGGGCAACAACTGGCCGCGTTTGTCGAACTTGGGTTTGGCTTCCTGTGCTTTGGCGAGCAGGTTGTGCTCCAGTTGGCGCAACTGTTGGATGCTTGCCAGCATGGCTTCACGGTTGTGCGCGAACTGTGGGCTGTGGGCGTCGATCAGGCTTTCAATCACCGGCATGGTTCAGTGCTCCGTCTTCAGCACATCGGGTAAATAGGCGCGGTGGAAACCGTTGAACGGCTCGCTCGGCGGCTGCGCCTTGTGCAGCGGCCAGGCGCGGCTGCCCAGGCTGGCAGCGCCGTCGATGCGCAAGGTGCTACCGCTGATAAACGCGGCGGCGGGGCTGAGCAAAAACACGATGGCCGCGCTGACTTCCGATTCGGTGCCGATGCGCTTGAGCGGCACGTGCTCACGCAGGGTGGGGATCACTGCCTTGAACGCGCCTTCGTAGGTGTCCATGCCGCTGGACGCAATCCAGCCCGGCGCCACGGCGTTGACGCGTACACCGGCGTAACCCCATTCGAAAGCGGCGGTCTTGGTAAAGTTGTCCATGCCTGAGCGTGCAGCACCCGAGTGGCCCATGCCGGGCATGCCGCCCCACATGTCGGCGAGCATGTTGACGATGGCGCCGCCGTGCTTGTTCATCGACTGGTTGAACACTTCACGGGCCATCAGGAAACCGCCCACCAGGTTGGTGCGCAGTACGGTTTCAAAGCCTTTTTGATTGATCGAAGCCAGTGGCGACGGGTATTGACCGCCGGCGTTGTTCACCAACCCATGGATCGGCCCATGCTCGCGGATGATCTGCGTGACCAGCGCTGTCACTGCTTCTTCATCGCGAATATCGCAGGCCAGCCAGTGCGCGGTGCCGCCGTCTTCGGCGATTTCGGCGGCCACCTGTTGCAGCTTTTGCGGCTTGCGCCCCACCAGTATCACACTGGCACCAAGGGCCGCCAGTTCATGGGCAGTGCAGCGGCCAATGCCACTGCCGCCGCCAGTGACTATCACGGTTTGCCCCTGGAACAGGTCGGCTTTGAAGATCGAGTCGAAGGCCACGGCGACGGTCCTTTAGGAGAGTTGATCGGCTATGTGTTGCGGCACGGCGATGGGGATTTCCAGCAATTGTTGGGCGAAGGCCTTGCCTTGCGGGTCGATGCGCAGGCTGGCGATGCCGCCGCCGCCCAAGGCGTTTTCCAGCAGGAAATTCAAGCTGTGGCTGCCGGGCAAGTACCAGCGCTCGACACGGCCGTGAAGTGGGTCGAGCACGTGGCTCATCCAGTCGACGATCACCTCCGGGGTCAGCGCTTCGGCGATCCAAGGCAGGTAGTCGGGGTGGCGGGCGATTACGCCGATATTGCTGTGGTTGCCCTTGTCGCCGGAGCGCGCCACGGCCAGTTTCACCAGGGGCACACTGGCGTCCGCGCGGCCTTCGGGTTTGGGTGGATCAATCGGCGCGGCGGGTGTGCGCATCGGCGCTGATGAAGGCAACGCAACGGTGTGCCGCGCGCCTTGGAAGTCGACCTGCGGTGCGCAGGATGATTTGTCGACCAGGAATGAAAACAGCCGGATCAGCGGGTACACGGTCGGTCGCCCGCCGACAATGCCGGTCAAGCCGGGTGCCATGCCGGTCGCCGCCTGGGCGATCTCGCGGGCGAACAGCACCAAGGCCTGCTTGCTGGGGTGGCGTACCGCCAATTTCACCACCACCTCGCGGCAATCCTGGCGCTGGGCGTGGGCACCGTAGGTGGCTTCGCTGCCGAGCAGTTCAATGTTTACCTCGGTGTAAGGCGCCCAGCCGCGTTGGCTGAACAGTTCCGAGGTCTTGTTGATGATCGCCTGGCTGACTCGCTCGGCCTTGGCCACCGCGTCGATCCCGGCAATCAGGCAACTGGCGGTGCAACGGAAACCGTCGGGGTAAGTGGCGCTGACCTTGTACTGGTCGGTGGGCGGTAAACCCTTGGCGCCGTGCAGGCGCACGCAGTTTTGGCCTTGTTGCTGCAGCTTGACCTGGCTGAAATCGCAGATCACATCGGGCAGTAAATACGCGCGCGGGTCGCCGATTTCATACAGCAACTGTTCGGCCACGCTGAGTTCGCTGATCAGCCCACCGGTGCCGGCGACTTTATTCACGGTAAATTGGCCGTCGGCGCTGACTTCGACGATGGGAAAACCGATGTGCTCGTAGTCCGGTACATCACGCCAATCAGTGAAGTTACCGCCGCTGCACTGCGCGCCGCATTCGATGATATGCCCGGCGAGCGCAGCTTGAGCGAGGCGGTCGTAGTCCTGCCACGACCAGTTGAATTCATGCACCAAGGCGGCGCTGACCACGGCGCTGTCGACCACGCGCCCGGTAATCACAATATCGGCGCCCAGCGCCAGTGCCTGAGCAATGCCGGGTGCGCCGAGGTAGGCGTTGGCCGAAACGCACATCGGCGGCAGGGGCGCGCCGTTGAACATATCGGTAATGTTGTGCAATTGCTTGAGTTGAGGTTGCAGGTCGTCGCCCAGCAGTACGGCGATTTTCAGCGGCACACTGGCCTTGTCGCAGGCCGCTTGCAGGGCGGCGGCGCAGGCGTGCGGGTGGATGCCGCCGGCGTTGCTGACCACGCGGATGCCCTGGCGCTGGATCTCCCCCAGCAACGGCGTGAGCACCTCGACAAAATCGGTGGCGTAACCGGCCTGGGGATCTTTCATCCGCGCACCGGCAAGGATCGACATGGTGACTTCCGCCAGGTAGTCGAACACCAGGTAATCCAGGGCGCCGCCGTGCACCAATTGGGCGGCAGCCGTGCAGGTGTCGCCCCAGAAGGCGCTGGCGCAGCCGATACGAACCGTCTTGCTCATGAGAAATCCTTCCTCTGATGGCTGGTGTCGAGACTACCAAGCAAGCGCTTGGTTTGTAAACGGTTGATATAAGTTTTGCCCAAGCGCTTGCTTGGCTGGCGGCCACGGCCTAAATTGCCGCCCAAGACGTCAGTAGAGATGAAGGAGAGCAGCATGGATGAGCAAAAAGCCCTGCGGGTGATGCGCACCATGGTCGACGGCGGCCAGTTGACCGACCCCGACAGTGCCCGGGGCAAGTTGCTGCAAACCGCGGCTCACCTGTTTCGCAACAAGGGTTTCGAGCGCACGACCGTGCGTGACCTAGCGAGTGCCGTGGGTATTCAGTCCGGCAGTATCTTTCATCACTTCAAGAGCAAGGACGAGATCCTGCGTGCCGTGATGGAGGAAACCATCCACTACAACACCGCGATGATGCGCGCATCACTTGAAGAGGCCAGCAACGTGCGTGAGCGCGTGCTGGCGCTGATCCGCTGCGAGTTGCAGTCGATCATGGGCGGCAGTGGTGAGGCGATGGCGGTGTTGGTCTACGAGTGGCGTTCGCTGTCAGCCGAGGGCCAGGCCCAGGTGCTGGCGTTGCGCGATGTGTATGAGGATATCTGGCTGCAGGTGCTGGGCGAGGCCAAGGCGGCGGGTTACATCCGGGGCGATGTGTTTATCACTCGACGCTTCCTGACCGGCGCCTTGTCCTGGACCACCACCTGGTTTCGCGCCGAAGGCAGCCTGACCCTCGAGCAGTTGGCCGAGGAGGCGCTGTTGATGGTGCTTAAAGCTGATTGAGGCGCAAGCTATTAATTTGCCGACGGAAAGTTGTCTCCCCTGACAAAAACGCCTAGCTTATTGCCATCAGAGTGTTAAACGGTGTGTGCCTCAATGTTTTCGCCATGGCGGCTGGCTGCAGGACTGACTATATGGGCACTGGGCACTGCGTGGTGGCTGCCGGCGTCGGCCGCGCAATTGGTCAGGATCGGCGCCGCGCACTTCCAGCCCTACACCGTTCGGCCCGAGCAGGGCGCTGATACCGGTTTGTTGCCGCAACTGGTCGAAGCCCTGAACGCTGCGCAAACCGACTACCAGTTTGTGTTGGTGCCGACTTCGATTCCACGGCGCTTTCGTGATTTCGAGCAAGGTCGGGTCGACATGGCCATCTTCGAAAACCCCGACTGGGGTTGGCAGGATATTCCCCACACCAGTGTCGACATGGGGTTGGAAGATGCAGAAATCTTCGTCACCCAACGTAAGCCCGGCCGCGACCAAAGCTATTTCACCGACCTCGCCGGTAAGCGCCTTGCAGTGTTCAGCGGTTATCACTACGCCTTTGCCGGTTTCAACCCCGACCCCAAGAACATGGCCGAACACTTCAACGCCACATTGACCTACTCCCATGACAGCAACCTGCTGATGGTGGCGCGCGGGCGTGCCGATATTGCGCTGGTCACGCGTTCGTACCTGAGCGACTTCATGGTGCGTAATGCGGACATGGCCGGGCAGTTCCTGGTCTCGGAGCGGATTGACCAGGTGTATCACCACTACGCGCTGGTACGGCCCAAAGCGCCGATCACCGGCGCGGCGTTCGCCGAGTTGCTCAAGCACCTGCGTGAGAGCGGGGAGATGTTGAAGATCTTCGAGCCGTATCGCATTGATGTGAGGCCGGTGCCCTGATTATCTGCGTTGAGCAGGCCTGTTGTGGCCACCTGGCTTGTTGGGGCAAGCCTGCTCGCCACATATCTCTACAGCTTCACACCCTGCGTGCAAACGTATCGCTATGGCTGCCCGACACCTTGCGGCAATGCACCAGCGCATCGCGAATCATGAAGTTCACCAGGGTTGGGGAAACGCCCAGCTCCTTGGCGATGTCCTTTTGCGGCACGCCGTGCAGGCGGTACATCTCGAACGCATAGCGGGTGCGCTGGGGCAACTCCGTCAGGGCGTCAGCGATGTTTTCCAGGGTGTTGAAGTTGATATGCGAAGTTTCCGGTGAAGCGCCGTGAATGACCACATTCAAGCCTTCCTCTTCCGTCCCCGAATATTTGAGTTCCAGGGCCTGCTTGCGGTAGTGGTCGATCGCCAGGTTGCGCACGATCTGGAACAGATAACTCAATTGAGCCTTGAACGACGAGGTGATGGTCGGCGCTGATTGCAGCCGAAAGTAGGCGTCCTGCACGACGTCTTCGGCGCGCGAGCGGCAACCGGTAATCCGGGCGGCGATCTTCACCAAAATAAGTCGATTGTCGACGAATGCCTGCAAAAGGGGTGAGTCGCACCTGCCTGTGGATACTTGTTCCGTCATGGAAATCACCTTGTCGCGAAAGAGTTAGGGGAGGGCGTCCTTGCTGAGGCCTCCTACACATCGGGCAACAAATTATGCTTAATGATAATGATTGTCAAATGAGAAGACGAACTAATCTTATGCTTTCTTGTTCGATGTGAACTACGCCTCCCTCGCTCCCGGCGACTAATTATTTGCCCGGGCCGTCCGTTCTTCTGGGTGACAGGCCCGTTAGCCAACGGCCAAGGATCAGCACCCGCAGGAGGGCGAAATGGGTTTTTATCGTGCAGGCAGCGTTTTTCAGTTTGGAGACCGCGATCAATGAGCGTTTCCACGCGATTGCGCCTGTTCTGCCTGCCCTATTCGGGGGCCAGCGCGATGGTCTATGCACGCTGGCGCCGGGCTCTGCCTGACTGGTTGCAGGTGTGCCCGCTGGAATTGCCGGGCCGCGGCATGCGCATGGATGAGCCGTTGCAGCGCGATATCAAAACCTTGGCCGCGCAGCTTGCCGACGAGATCGGTCGTGACCTGGGCAGCCCCTATGCCTTGTTCGGCCACAGCCTGGGCGGCCTGCTGGCATTTGAACTGGCGCATGCATTGAAAGCACGCAATCTGCCTGCGCCGCTGGCGTTATTTGCTTCCGGTACCGCCGGCCCGGCGCGCCGCGATGTGAGCGAATACGCCATCGAAAAGACCGATGAACAACTGATCGCCCGCCTGCGCGAACTGCAGGGCACCGCCGAAGAGGCGCTGTGCAGCCCGGAATTGATGCAGTTGATGCTGCCGATTCTACGTGCCGACTTCGTGCTGTGCGGCAGCTTCAGCTATGGCGAGCGCGCGCCACTGGGCATGCCGATCCATGTGTTTGGCGGCAAGCAGGACAGTGTCCGCGCCGACCAGTTGCTCGACTGGCAACTGGATGCCGCCAGTGGCTTCTCCCTGGATATGTTCGACGGCCACCACTTCTTCCTCGTGCAGCACGAAAGCGCGGTGCTGCGCTGCCTGCGCCGCTATGCCGACGAGCACCTGGCCCGCTGGCGCAATGATGCGGCGCGCCAACTGGCTGCCGTTTAGCACGGCCCTAATTCCCGATTTTCCCGTAAGCCGATTTCAGGCAGGAACCCCATGATGGACGCCTTCGAACTTCCCCGCACCCTGGTCCAGTCCCTTCAACACCGCGCCGCGCAGACCCCGGACCAGGTGGCCCTGCGCTTCCTGGCCGAATCCGCCGCCGACAGCGTTGTGCTCAGTTACCGCGACCTCGACCAACGCGCCCGCACCATCGCCGCCGCCTTGCAGGCCAATGCGGCATTGGGCGACCGTGCGGTGCTGTTGTTCCCCAGCGGCCCGGATTACGTCGCGGCGTTCTTTGGTTGCCTGTACGCCGGGGTCATCGCCGTGCCGGCCTATCCGCCGGAGTCGACCAAGCGCCGTCATCAGGAGCGGCTGCTGTCGATCATCAGCGATGCCGAGCCGCGCCTGCTGCTGACCATCGCCAGCCTCGCCGACGGCCTGGCGCAGATCGAGAACGCGCCGCCGGTGTTGAGCGTCGATACCCTGCAGGCCGCTGGCAATTGGGTCGAGCCCGAACTGCAAGCGGACGACATCGCCTTCCTGCAATACACCTCCGGCTCCACCGCGCTACCCAAGGGCGTGCAAGTGAGCCACGGCAACCTGGTGGCCAACGAAGTGCTGATCCGTCGCGGCTTCGGCATTGATCTGCACCCGGATGATGTGATCGTCAGCTGGCTGCCGCTGTACCACGACATGGGCCTGATCGGCGGCTTGCTGCAACCGATCTTCAGTGGCGTGCCCTGTGTGTTGATGTCGCCGGCGTACTTCCTCGGCCGCCCATTGCGCTGGCTGGAAGCGATCAGCGAATACGGCGGCACCATCAGCGGCGGGCCGGATTTCGCCTATCGCCTGTGCAGCGAGCGGGTCAGTGAAACCGCGCTGGAACGCCTGGACTTGAGCAAGTGGCGCGTGGCGTATTCGGGCTCCGAGCCGATCCGCCTCGACACCCTGGAACGTTTCGCCGAGAAGTTTGCCGTTTGTGGTTTCACCTCGAATAATTTCTTCGCCTCCTACGGGCTGGCCGAGGCGACGTTGTTTGTCGCCGGTGGCACCCGTGGTCAAGGCATCCCCGCGTTGCGTGTGGATGAACAGGCGCTGGCCGCCAACCGCGCTGAACCGGGGCAGGGCAGCGCGATCATGAGTTGCGGCACGAGCCAGCCGGAACACGCGGTGCTGATCGCCGATCCGCACGCACTCACCGAATTGCCCGACAACCGTGTCGGCGAACTCTGGGCCGCCGGCCCCAGCATCGCCCACGGCTACTGGCGCAACCCCGAGGCCAGCGCCAAGACCTTTGTACAACACGCAGGTCGCACCTGGCTGCGCACCGGCGACCTGGGCTTTATCCGCGACGGCGAGGTGTACATCACCGGTCGCCTCAAAGACCTGCTGATCGTGCGCGGCCACAACCTGTATCCGCAGGACATCGAGCAGACCGTCGAGCGCGAAGTCGAAGTGGTGCGCAAAGGCCGGGTCGCGGCGTTTGCCGTGAATCACCAAGGCCTGGAAGGCATCGGCATTGCCGCAGAAGTCAGCCGCAGCGTGCAGAAAATCCTGCCGCCGGAGGCCTTGATCAAGGCGATTCGCCAGGCGGTGGCCGAGGCCTATCAAGAAGCCCCGAGCGTGGTGGTGTTGCTCAACCCCGGTGGCTTGCCCAAGACCTCCAGCGGCAAGGTGCAGCGTTCGGCGTGCGCGCTTCGTTATGCCGATGGCAGCCTCGACAGCTATGCGCAGTTCCCGAGTCTGCAAGCCCAGGCCAGTGATGCGCTGCTTGAATCCGAGCTGCAAAAACAGATTGCAGCGATCTGGTGCGAGCAGTTGCAGGTCGCAACCGTGGCGGCCGATGACCACTTCTTCCTGCTCGGCGGCAACTCCATCACCGCCACCCAGGTGGTCGCGCGCCTGCGTGAAAGCCTGGGCCTGGAGCTGAACCTGCGCCTGCTGTTCGAGGCGCCGACGCTTTCGGCGTTCGCCGCCAATGTGGCGCAATTGCAGCAAGACGGCGGCATTGCCCAAGGCGCGATCCAGGCCTTGTCACGCCAGGCAGACTTGCCGCAATCCCTGGCACAGAACCGCCTGTGGATCACCTGGCAACTGGACCCGCACAGCAGCGCCTACACCATCCCCGGCGCCCTGCGGTTGCGCGGCGAGCTGGACGAAGATGCGGTGCGCACGAGCTTCCAGCAGTTGATCCAGCGCCACGAAGCCCTGCGCACGCGCTTCTATGAACGCGATGGCCAAGCCTTCCAGCGCGTCGAGGCAAACACCGGTTTCGAGCTGCAAGTGATCGACCTCAGCGACCTGCCAAGCGCCGAACGCGAAGCCCGCGCGCAGCAGATCCGTGAAGACGAAGCGCGCACCCAGTTCGACCTGGAAAAAGGCCCGTTGCTGTGGGTGACGCTGGTGCGCCTGGACGATGAAGATCACCAACTGCTGGTGACCTTGCATCACATCATCGCCGACGGTTGGTCGCTGAACATTCTGATCGACGAATTCTCGCGTTTGTATGCCGCCGCAACTCAAGGCCGAACCCTGGAACTGCCGCCACTGGCCCTGCAATACGCCGACTACGGCAGTTGGCAGCGTCAATGGCTGGCCGAAGGCGAAGGCCAGCGGCAATTGGCCTATTGGCAGGCGCAATTGGGTGATGAGCACCCGGCCCTGAGCCTGGCCACCGACCATCCACGCTCTGCGCAGCACACCCACAGTGCCTCGCGCCATAGCGTGCGCTTGAACGCAGCGCTCAGCGAAGCCATTCGCCAGGCCGCTCAAGCCCATGAGTCCACACCGTTCATGCTGTTGCTGGCGGCGTTCCAGAGCCTGCTCTACCGCTACAGCGGCCAGCGCGATATCCGTATCGGCGTGCCCAATGCCAACCGTCCGCGCCAGGAAACCCAAGGCTTGATTGGCTTCTTCATCAATACCTTGGTGCTGCGCGTTGAGCTGGACGGGCGCCTGCCATTCAATCAGCTGTTGGCTGCCACGCGCCAGGCTGCGCTGGGCGCCCAGGCTCACCAGGACCTGCCCTTCGAACAATTGCTGGAAGCCTTCCCCCAGGCCCGCGAGCAAGGCCTGTTCCAGGTCATGTTCAACCACCAGCAGCGTGACTTGAGCGCCTTGCGACGTTTGCCGGGCATGCTTGCCGATGAGCTGCCATGGCACAGTCGCGAAGCCAAGTTCGACCTGCAACTGCACACTGAAGAAGACCGCAACGGGCGTTTGAGCCTGGCGTTCGACTACGCCGATGAGCTGTTCGACAGCGCGACCATCCAGCGCCTCGCCGAGCACTTCATCAACCTGCTGCACGCGGTGTGCGAGCAGCCGGAGCACGCCATCGGCGACCTCAAGCTGATGCACACAGACGAGCAGCAGCCATGGAGCGAAGCCCCGTGTGCCCCGGCCCGGCAGTGGCTGCCCGAGCTGCTCAGCCAACAGATCTCTGACAACACCGCACTGGTCTGGCAAGGCGGCAGCCTGACCTTCGCCCAACTGCACACCCAGGCCAACCGCCTGGCCCACTACCTGCGTGACAAGGGCGTCGGCCCGGATGTGTGCGTGGCCATCGCCGCCGAGCGTTCGCCGCAGCTGCTGATCGGTCTGCTGGCAATCATCAAGGCCGGTGGCGCCTATGTGCCGCTCGATCCGGATTACCCCGCCGACCGCCTGGCCTACATGCTCAAGGACAGCGGCGTGCACCTGCTGCTGAGCCAAACCTCACTGCTTGAACTGCTGCCGGCCACCGAAGGCGTGTGCGTGATCGCCATGGACAGCTTGCACTTGGACAGCTGGCCGACCCAGGCGCCGGGCCTGCACTTGAATGGCGACAACCTCGCCTACGTCATCTACACCTCCGGCTCCACCGGCCAGCCCAAAGGCGTGGGCAATACCCATGCGGCCCTGGCCGAGCGCTTGCAGTGGATGCAGGCCACCTATCAACTCAACGACACCGATGTGCTGATGCAAAAGGCGCCGATCAGCTTTGACGTATCGGTGTGGGAGTGCTTCTGGCCACTGATCAGCGGCTGCCGCCTGGTGCTGGCCGGCCCTGGCGAACATCGCGATCCGCACCGCATTGCGCAACTGGTACAGGAACACGGCGTGACCACGCTGCACTTTGTGCCGCCGCTGCTGCAGCTGTTTATCGATGAGCCGTTGGTGACTGAGTGCACCAGCCTGCGGCGTCTGTTCTCCGGCGGTGAAGCCTTGCCTGCCGAGCTGCGTAACCGCGTATTGGCGCAGCTGCCGGCGGTGCAACTGCACAACCGGTACGGCCCGACTGAAACCGCGATCAACGTGACCCACTGGCATTGCCAGGTTGCGGATGGCGAACGCTCGCCCATCGGCCGGCCGCTGGGCAATGTGATCTGCCGCGTGCTGGATGAGCAACTCAACCCATTACCGGCCGGTGTGCCGGGCGAACTGTGCATCGGCGGCATCGGCCTGGCGCGCGGTTATCTTGGCCGCGCCGGGCTGACCGCCGAGCGATTTGTGGCTGACCCGTTGGGCGCACCCGGCACACGCCTGTATCGCACCGGTGACCGTGTGCGTTGGGGCGCCGAGGGTGTACTCGAATACCTCGGCCGCCTTGATCAACAGGTCAAACTGCGTGGGTTCCGTGTGGAGCCGGAAGAAATCGAAGCCCGGATGCTGGCGCTGGACGGCATCGCCCAAGCCGTGGTGCTGGTGCGTGATGCGCAGTTGATCGGTTACTACACCGCGCCTGCGAAGCTTACCGAGCAGGAGGTAAAAACCGCCTTGGCCGCCGAGTTGCCGGAGTACATGGTGCCCGCCTTGCTGATGCGTCTGGACGCCATGCCCCTGAGCCCCAGCGGCAAACTCGACCGCCGCGCATTACCAGAGCCTGTGTGGCAAACCCGCGAGCACATCGAGCCTGCAACGCCGTTGCAGCAGCAGATTGCCGCGATCTGGCGCGAAGTGCTGGGCTTGCCACGTATCGGCCTGCGCGACGACTTTTTTGCCCTCGGCGGCCACTCGTTGCTGGCCACGCAAATCATCTCCCGCACCCGCCAGGCCTGCGACGTCGAGTTGCCGTTGCGCAGCTTGTTCGAAGCCAGCGAGCTGGGTGCGTTTGCCGAGCAAGTGGGCGCGATCCAGGCTTCGGGCCAACGCAATCAGCAAACCGCTATCGCCCGGGTCGACCGCAGCGCGCGGGTGCCGCTGTCCTATTCCCAGCAGCGCATGTGGTTCCTCTGGCAGATGGAGCCCGACAGCCCGGCCTACAACGTCGGCGGCATGGCGCGTCTGCGCGGCGTGCTGGATGTGGGGCGTTTTGAGGCGGCGTTGCAAGCCTTGATCATGCGTCACGAAACCCTGCGCACCACCTTCCCGAGCGTCGATGGCGTGGCGTACCAAAAGGTCTCACCGCAAACCGGTATGCGCATGGGCTGGCAGGATTTCTCCGCGCTCAATGAAACCGAGCGTCAGCAGCGCCTGCAAGATTTCGCCGATCAGGAAGCTCACACGCCGTTCAACCTGGAAACCGGGCCGCTGTTGCGGGCCTGCGTGGTCAAGGCCGGCGAGCAAGAGCACTACTTCGTGCTGACCCTGCACCATATCGTCACCGAAGGCTGGGCCATGGACATCTTCGCCCGTGAGCTCGGCGCGCTGTACGAGGCGTTTATCGACGAACGCGACTCGCCGCTGGCGCCGCTGGCGGTGCAATACCTCGACTACAGCGTGTGGCAGCGCCAGTGGCTGGAGGCTGGCGAGCGCCAACGCCAACTGGACTACTGGACTGCGCAACTGGGCCATGAGCATCCTTTGCTCGAACTGCCCGCCGACCGCCCACGGCCGCCGGTGCAAAGCCATCAGGGCGAGCTGTACCGCTTTGACCTGAGCGATGACTTGGCCGCTCGCGTGCGCGCCTTTAACGCCGAACGTGGCCTGACGTTGTTCATGACCATGACCGCCACCCTGGCGGTTCTGCTCTACCGCTACAGCGGCCAGACCGACCTGCGCATCGGCGCGCCAGTGGCCAACCGCATTCGCCCGGAAAGCGAAGGGCTGATCGGCGCATTCCTCAACACCCAGGTGCTGCGTTGCCAGCTCAATGGGCAGATGAATGTGGCCGAGTTGTTCGAGCAGGTGCGCCATACCGTGATCGAAGGCCAGTCTCACCAGGACCTGCCATTCGATCATCTGGTGGAAGCCCTGCAACCATCGCGCAGCGCGGCATATAACCCGCTGTTCCAGGTGATGTGCAACGTGCAGCGCTGGGAATTCCAGCAGAGCCGCCAACTGGCGGGCATGACCGTCGAATACCTGGTCAACGATGCGCGGGCGACCAAGTTCGATCTCAACCTGGAAGTCACCGACCTCGACCATCGGCTGGGTTGCTGCCTGACCTACAGCACCGATCTGTTCGACGAGCCGCGTATTGCGCGGATGGCCGCACATTGGCAAAACCTGTTGGAAGCGTTGATCGCCAACCCGCAACAGCGTCTGAGCGAGTTGCCCTTGCTGACGGCCACTGAGCAGCGCGCCTTGCAGAGCAGCCTGGGTATCGAGGCGGGTGAACACCGCCTGGATCAGTGCATTCACCCGCTGTTCAGCCAACAAGCATTGGCCCGCCCCGATGCAGCGGCGTTGACCTTTGCCGGGGTCACGCTCAGTTATCGCGAACTGGATGAGCGCGCCAACCGCCTGGCCTGGATGCTGCGTGAGCGCGGCGTTGGCCCGCAGGTGCGGGTCGGCCTGGCGCTGCCGCGCTCGCTGGAAATGGTCATCGGCCTGCTGGCGATCCTCAAGGCTGGCGGCGCTTATGTGCCGCTGGACCCGGAATACCCGCTCGACCGCCTGCACTACATGATCGAAGACAGTGGCATCGGCCTGCTGCTCAGTGATGCGGCGATGTTCGAAGCCCTTGGCGAATTGCCGGCGACGGTCGCGTGCTGGTGCCTGGAAGATGACTTGCCGGTGTTGGCCAATTACCCTGCCGCCGAGCCGCCCTTTATCAGCCTGCCGCAACATCAGGCGTACCTGATCTACACCTCCGGCTCCACGGGCAAGCCGAAGGGCGTGGTGGTGTCCCACGGTGAAATCGCCATGCATTGCCAGGCGGTGATCGAGCGCTTTGGCATGCGCGCGGATGATTGCGAGCTGCACTTCTACTCCATCAACTTCGACGCCGCCACCGAGCGTCTACTGGTGCCGCTGCTCAGCGGTGCGCAGGTGGTGTTGCGCGCCCAAGGCCAATGGGATGCCGAAGAAATCTGCGCACTGATCCGTGCCCATGGCATCACTATCCTCGGCTTCACGCCAAGCTACGGCAGCCAATTGGCGCAATGGCTGGCGACCCGGCAACAGACTTTGCCGGTGCGCATGTGCATCACCGGCGGCGAGGCGCTGACCGGCGAACACTTGCAGCGGATTCGTGCGGTGTTCCAGCCCGAGCTATTTTTCAACGCCTATGGCCCGACCGAAACCGTGGTGATGCCGCTGGCCAGCCTGGCGCCGCACGTGTTGGAAGAAGGCGCCGCCAGCGTGCCGATCGGCAGCATCATCGGCGCTCGCGTGGCCTATATTCTCGACGCCGATCTGGCGCTGGTGCCCCAAGGCGCGACCGGTGAGCTGTATGTCGGCGGGGCCGGTCTGGCCCAGGGTTATCACGAACGTCCTGGCATGACGGCCGAGCGGTTTGTCGCTGATCCGTTTGCTGCCGATGGCGGCCGTTTGTACCGCACCGGCGACCTGGTGCGCCAACGCGCCGATGGGTTGGTGGAGTACCTGGGCCGTATCGACCATCAAGTGAAGATTCGCGGTTTCCGCATCGAGCTGGGTGAAAA